>JAUSQB010000414.1 GCA_030652715.1 Rugosibacter sp. | reverse complement strand
GGCATGCTGTTTCAGTTCGGAGCTTTATTCACCGATATGTCGGTGTTTGACAACATTGCCTTTCAGATGCGTGAGCACACCGATCTCCCCGAGGCGATGATTCGTGATTTGGTACTGATGAAGCTGCATGCCGTGGGTTTGCGGGGTGCGCACAATTTGATGCCGGCTGAGCTTTCCGGCGGCATGGCGCGACGCGTGGCTTTGGCGCGCGCTATAGCGCTTGATCCCATGCTCATCATGTATGACGAGCCGTTTGCCGGTCTTGACCCTATTTCCTTATCTATCGTGGGCGAGTTGATTCGCAAGCTGAATGACGCGCTAGGGGCAAGCAGTATCGTGGTGACGCACGATGTGCATGAATCCTTGAAGATTGTCGATTATGTCTATTTTGTCTCCGAAGGAAAAGTGGTTGCCGAGGGGACGGCCGAAGAAATAAAAAATTCAACGACGCCTTATGTTCATCAGTTTGTGTGGGGCGAGGCGGATGGCCCTGTGCCATTCCATTATCCGGCACAAAAAACCTATGGCGAGCAGTTGATGGAAAGCGCGGTGCACCGTGGGTAAGCTGGATAAGGCTGGGGCAGCGGCTTCGCGATTTTTACAGGTACTGGGTCATACGGTCACCAAACGAATTTTCCGGCTGGGTTTTGCGGCTCGTTTTTTTGTCGCTATCTTCATGCAGTCGGGAACGGCTTTCCGCAGGCTCCATTTGACGTTGCGCGAGATTTATTTTACGGGCGTTCTTTCGTTGATCATTATTCTGGTCTCGGGGCTGTTTGTCGGCATGGTCCTCGGGTTGCAGGGGTATGACACGCTACAGCGCTATGGCTCAACCGAGGCGCTGGGTATCCTTGTGGCTTTGTCGCTGGTGCGTGAGTTGGGGCCTGTCGTTGCGGCGCTGCTTTTTGCGAGTCGGGCCGGATCGGCAATAACGGCCGAGATAGGCCTGATGAAGGCGACCGAGCAATTATCTGCCATGGAAATGATGGCAGTCAATCCCATAGCGCGTGTCGTCGCCCCGCGGTTTTGGGGTGGGGTGGTTTCCATGCCGATTCTGGCAGCTTTGTTTTCAGCCATGGGTATTTTTGGTGGCTATCTGGTTGGAGTGCAGCTGATCGGCGTTGATGAGGGGTCGTTCTGGTCGCAAATGCAGGCATCTGTTGATTTTCAGAAAGATATTTTGAATGGCGTGATCAAAAGTTTTGTCTTTGGCATCATTGTCAGTTGGGTTGCCGTGTTTGAAGGGTATGACGCCGACCCTACGGCTGAAGGTGTTTCGCGCGCAACTACGCGCACTGTTGTAACGTCGTCGTTGGCTATTCTGGCTGCCGATTTTATTCTTACCGCCTTTATGTTTACAGGGGCATGACATGACTCGTACTACGATTGATCTTTGGGTTGGTTTTTTTGTGGCTATGGGCTTGGCTGCACTGCTTTTTTTGGCATTGAAAGTGGGTAATCTCGCCACTTCTAATTCTGGGGAAACCTATGCTATCGAGGCCAAATTTGACAATATCGGCGGGCTTAAAGTCCGCGCCCCCGTGAAAAGTGCCGGTGTCGTCGTTGGTCGGGTTTCCGACATCCGTTTTGATTCGGAGGCGTACCAGGCTGTTGTAAAGATGCAACTGGATACCCGCTATCGCTTTCCGCGTGATACTTTTGTCACTATTAATACTTCCGGTTTGCTGGGCGAGCAGTACATCGGGCTTGATGCCGGGGGCGATATCGATATGCTAAAGTCTGGTGATGTGATCAAAAAAACGCAGTCTGCCGTAGTGCTTGAAAAGCTGATCAGCCAGTTCATGTTCAGTAAAGCAGCGGAAGATAGTAGCGGTAGCGGCAACCAGTAATCACTAATTTTTACAGGAAATTCAATGAAAAAAACATTGTCTATGCGTGTCAGGTCCGTTGCAATGATGCTATTGGCGGCAGGTTTGACTACAGGTTGTGCCACATCCGGCGAAGCTAAAGATCCGATCGAGGGCTTTAACCGGGCAATGTTTGCTTTCAATGACGGATTAGACAAGGCTATCATCAAGCCTGTTGCTACAGGTTACGATGCAGTTCTGCCAAATCCTGTGCGCACAGGTGTAACCAACTTTTTTGGCAACATCGCCGATGTTTTTGTTGGGGTGAACAATCTTTTGCAAGGCAAGCTGACAGAGGGTGTTAGCGATTTTGGCCGCGTGGCGGTTAATTCGACCATCGGCTTGCTGGGTGTGCTGGATGTGGCATCGGATATCGGATTAGAAAAGCATGACGAAGACTTCGGCCAGACGTTCGGTCGCTGGGGTGTGGGTAGCGGCGCTTATGTTGTTGTTCCATTGTTTGGGCCGCGCACTGTTCGCGATACGATGGGGCTTGTTCTGGATGTTGCTGCCGATCCGGTTGCGAATCTGGATCATGTGCCAACGCGGAATACTTTGGCGGCAGTACGTTTAGTCAATGATCGTGCAAACCTGTTACCGGCTGATAAAGTCATTGAAGAAGCTGCGCTGGACAAGTACTCTTACGTCCGCGATGCTTATCTGCAGCGTCGCCGCAGCCTGATTTATGATGGCAATGCACCGCGAGAAGCAGAGAGCCAGTAAAACTGGGTTCTTGCTAAATTAAATTTTTCTATTCAGGATTATCCAATGAAAACAGTTGCAGCTTTTATTAGCAGTGCCTTGATTGCGACTAGCGTGATGGCTAGTGGCTTGGCGCCTGATGCTCTGATCAAGTCAGTCAGTAACGAAGTGCTTGAGATTATTCGTGCCGATAAGGATATTCAGTCAGGAAATACCAAAAAAGCAGCTGATCTGGTAGAAAAAAAGATAGCACCTAATTTTGATTTTCTGCACATGACCCGTTTGGCGTTAGGACGTGATTGGCGTCAGGCAAGTACCGAGCAACAGAAAGCGCTGGCCAATGAATTTCAAACGCTGCTGGTGCGCACTTATTCAAGAGCGCTGACTGAATACAAGAATCAGACGATTGACGTTAAACCTCTGGTGCTCAAAGCAGGTGAAACGGACGTTAAAGTTCGCTCTGAAATCAAACAGCCCGGTGCAAAGTCGATACAGCTTGATTATTACCTGCAAAAAGATGATGCTTGCTGGAAAATTTACGATATCGAAGTCGCGGGTATTAGTCTTGTGACGAACTATCGTGAATCCTTTGCAAATGAGGTGCGCAATTCGGGAATTGATGGCCTGTTGAAGACATTGCGCACCAAGAATAAATCTGGCGATGCCGTCGCTAGCCAGAAATGATTCGCATCACCAATGATCGCCTGGAAGTTTCCGGTCCGGTAACGGTGGCTGATGCTTCAATGCTGCTTGCTGAGGGTGTGGCTGCGTTATCAGTCGGCAAGCTACCTGTCGCTGAGTTCGATTTGACTGGTGTCACGGCAGTCGACTCATCTCTGCTGGCCGTTGTTTTTGGCTGGATGCGGGCCGCGAAGCTTAATGGCAAGTCGATTCGCCTCACAAACCTTCCCCCGAGCTTTTTAAGTTTGGCTGCCGTATACGACGTTGCTGATTTGCTGCCGCAGCACTGACCGCGCATTCGCGCAGGTCTATCTTACGTATCCATTGTTTTGTCATGACAGCCGCCATCCGCGTTGAGCAGGTATTCAAACGTTTTGGTTCGGTTCGCGCACTCAATGGCATTGATCTCGACATTCAGCCGGGTGAATTCTTTGGCCTGCTAGGACCTAACGGTGCTGGGAAAACAACCCTGATTTCTGCGCTTGCAGGGCTGTCTCGTCCTGATTCAGGCCGTTTGGCGATTATGGGGTTTGATGTAGAAACCGATTATCGGGCGGCTCGTCGCCAGTTAGGCGTTGTTCCTCAAGAGTTGGTATTTGATCCTTTTTTCAGCGTACGCGAAACCCTTGAAAATCAGGCTGGATATTATGGCATCGACCCGAGTCGGCAACGTCGGGCATGGATCGATGAAATTCTCGACAATCTTGATTTGACCAGTAAAGCCGACGCCAATATGCGCACGCTATCTGGCGGCATGAAACGGCGTGTATTGGTAGCTCAAGCGCTTGTGCACCGACCGCCGGTGATTGTGCTGGATGAACCTACTGCCGGTGTTGATGTGGAGCTGCGCCAGACCTTGTGGCAGTTTGTGCGGCGACTTAATGAAGATGGCCACACGATTGTGCTCACGACGCATTATCTTGAAGAGGCGGAAAATCTCTGCGGACGCATTGCCATGCTCAAAGCCGGTCAAGTGGTCGCGCTGGATACCACGCCGAACCTGCTCAGCCGTTTCTCTTCACATACCTTGCGGTTGCGTACCGCGAGCGACAAGCCTGCCCAGTTAGGCATGACGCAAGAATTGATCCGGGAAAAGACCCAAGAGCGCCCCAGCGGTTGGTGGACATTCGCTTTTGCTCATTTCGATGAGATCGAGCCTTTACTGGCGTGCATTCGCAATGCCGGGTGCATGATTGATGAGCTTGAAATTGGCAAACCAGATCTTGAAGATGTGTTTGTTCGCGTGATGCAAGAGCAGAATCAAGAGCAAGTTCGCACCGCATGAACCACTTATTCCTAAAGCCCAGTCGCGGCTTCATTACCCTGTTTTACAAAGAAGTGCTGCGCTTCTGGAAAGTCGCGGCACAAACCGTGGCCGCCCCTGTGCTGACCGCCTTGCTTTACTTGCTGATTTTTTCGCATGTGCTGGCTTCGCACGTAGAAGTGCATGGTGTGCCCTATACCGCTTTCCTTGTTCCCGGACTGGTGATGATGTCGGTATTGCAAAACGCGTTTGCAAATACCTCTTCTTCTTTGATTCAGTCAAAAGTGACAGGCAATTTAGTGTTTGTACTATTGCCGCCCATTTCGCATAACGAGTTTTTTGCAGCCTATGTATTGGCATCGGTCGCACGCGGACTGGTGGTAGGTGCCGGGGTACTGGTCGTTACCACATGGTTTGGTGCCTTGAGCTATGCGGCCCCGCTGTGGATACTGGCTTTTGCGGTCATGGGCGGTGCGATTATGGGAACGCTGGGGATGATTGCTGGTATCTGGGCAGAAAAGTATGATCAATTGGCCGCATTCCAGAATTTTTTGATCTTACCGCTGACTTTTTTATCCGGCGTGTTTTATTCCATTGCCTCCTTGCCACCCTTCTGGCAGCAGGTGTCGCACTGGAATCCTGTTTTTTATATGATCGATGGGTTTCGCTACGGCTTTTTTGGTGTTTCGGATATCTCGCCCTGGGTGAGTTTTCTCGTCGGCTTGCTGTGTCTTGTGATTCTGTCCTTCATTACTCTGAATACGCTAAAACGCGGCTATAAACTACGCGCCTGATTTTGTGTGCAGAAAAAAGCACAAGGCCACCCCACTCGTTAAGGAGAAAAAATGTTAGATCTAAAAAAACTGGAATCGTGGATTGTGGATGCCCTTCCCTGTGAACATCTGTTGGTCGAAGGCGATGGTGCGCACTTTTCCGCATTGATTGTAAGTAATGAATTCGCGGGGCTGAATCGAATCAAGCGCCAGCAGCGCGTGAATGCCATCCTTAAAACGCACTTTGATTCAGGCGAGTTGCATGCCTTGTCGATGCAGACGCTCACCCCCGAAGAGTGGCGCGCGAATGGATAAATTACAGATTTCCGGAGGCATTGCGCTACGCGGCGAGATTGCTATTTCCGGGGCGAAGAACGCCGCGTTGCCGCTGCTGTGCGCTGCGTTGCTCACGCGCGAGCCGGTCACCTTTACTCACGTTCCGCATCTCAATGACATTGGCACGATGCTCAAGCTGCTCGAGCAAATGGGTGTCAAGGTGACGCGCGAGTCGATGACGAATGATGCTGGAAAAGTTCCCGGAGGGACGCACAGCGCTGGCGCTGGTGATACGGTGACGCTGGATGCTTCAGGGCTGAATAATCCCGTAGCACCCTATGAACTGGTCAAAACCATGCGCGCAGCGATATTGGTGCTGGGCCCATTGGTTGCGCGTGCCGGTGAGGCGAAGGTTTCGCTGCCTGGCGGTTGCGCCATTGGCGCACGGCCGGTGGATCAGCACATCAAGGGCTTGACGGCGATGGGCGCGGAAATTTCCGTCGAGCATGGCTACGTGCACGCCCGGGCAAGCCGCCTCAAAGGCGCGCGCATTTTTACCGACATGGTGACGGTAACCGGTACTGAAAATCTGATGATGGCCGCCTGCCTTGGCGCAGGTGAAACGATTATCGAGAACGCCGCGCGCGAGCCGGAAGTGGTTGACTTGGCCACCTGCCTTAACGCGATGGGCGCACGGGTCTCTGGCGCGGGCAGCGATGTCATCCGCATTCAGGGCGTCGATGCTTTGCATGGCGCAACCCACCGCGTGATGCCTGATCGCATCGAGACCGGCACCTACCTGTGTGCTGCGGCAGCCACCGGTGGCGATGTGCGCTTGACCGGCACGTCATCGGCCTATCTCGATGCGGTGATCGACAAACTCATGGATACCGGCTGCGAAATTACAAGTGAGCGCGATGCCATTCGCCTAAAGGCACCGGCGCGACTGACCGCAGTGAGCATACGCACGGCGCCGTATCCGGCATTTCCCACCGATATGCAGGCGCAATTCATGGCCATCAATGCGGTAGCCGATGGCACAGCCGTCATTCGCGAAACGATTTTCGAAAATCGTTTCATGCACGCGGTGGAACTCATTCGTCTGGGTGCTGACATCAAGATCGACGGCAACACGGCCTTTGTTAAAGGCGTCGCCGAATTGCAAGGCGCCACCGTGATGGCCAC
>JAUSQB010000408.1 GCA_030652715.1 Rugosibacter sp. | reverse complement strand
AGCATGGAAGATGCGCTGCGGGTGGTGGGTTTGCAGGATAACCGCGTCATTGTCGGCGCAGGCGATATGATCTACACAACACCGGCAACTTCCACTGAACCGGCGACTATGTGGCAGGTATTTCGCGCAGGCAAACCGCTGACTGACCTGGAGACAAAAGAAACGCTGGGTTTTGAGGCATTGTATGTTGGCACTGCACGCATGACGGCGCGAGGCGAATTGACATCCTTTCGCTTGCTGACGACAAAAGAAGAAGTGCTTGCGGGCGATCTACTGTTGCCTGCACCACGGATGGATGTGGTGAGCTATACCCCGCATGCCCCTGAGCAAGCAATTAAAGCGCGCGTGTTGTCAATTTATGGCGGTGTTCAGTACGGCGGGCCGCAAGCAGTGGTGGTCTTGAATCGTGGCAAAAAGGATGGCATCGAGACAGGTCACGTGCTAGCAATAGATACGGCGGGCGTTACGCTGGATGACCGTTTTCAAGGCGAGAAAAAAACCTACACTTTGCCCGATGCGAGAAACGGCCTGGTGTTTGTTTTCCGTGTCTTTGATCGGGTTGCCTATGCCCTGGTGATGAGTGCGCAAAAGCCTGTGGTCGTTGGCGACGCGGCGCATACACCCTGATTCTCTGAATTTCTGAGGAACTGAATATCACGCGTATTTTCTGTGGGCATCATGATGAATGAAGCGCAGCCAGCCAACCAGGGTGATGCGCTGGCTGATTGGTTGCGCTTAACGCATGCGCCCGGTGTAGGCAATGGCGTGCGCCGGGCTTTGCTCAAGGCGTTTGGTTTACCTGAAGCAATTTTTGCCGCCAGCCATGCTTCACTGACTGCCGTGGTGGGGTCTGCGGTAGCCGAGCGGTTGCAACGTCCTGAGCCTGCGATGTCCAAGACGATTGAGGCGGCGCTGGTGTGGGCCAAGCAGCCAGGCAACCATCTGATCACCCTGGCAGATGCGGAATATCCGCCCAGTTTATTAACGGCAGACGACCCTCCGCTCATCCTGTACGCCCGCGGGCGGGTGGAACTGCTTGCGCAGCCGATGTTTGCCATCGTTGGCAGCCGCAACGCCACAGCGCAAGGCGAGCGCGATGCCGAGGCGTTTGCCGCAGCCCTAAGTCAGGCCGGGCTGACGGTGGTCAGCGGGTTGGCATTAGGGATAGACGCTGCTGCGCATCGAGGTGGATTAAGCACATCGGCCGGAACAGTAGCGATTATCGGTACCGGAGCTGATCGACTATATCCGGCGCGCAATGAAGCGCTGGCCCGCGAGATTGTGGCCAATGGCGTGATTTTGAGCGAATTTGCGCTGGGCACGCCCGCGCTGGCAGCTAATTTTCCACGCCGTAACCGGCTGATTGCCGGCTTGGGGCTGGGTTGCCTGGTGGTTGAAGCCGCGCCGAAAAGCGGCTCGCTGATTACCGCGCGCCTGGCGGCAGAAGCGGGGCGCGATGTGTTTGCCATTCCGGGTTCGATCCACTCGCCCCTCGCACGCGGATGCCATCAACTGATTCGTCAAGGCGCGAAACTGGTTGAATCAGCGCAGGATATTCTGGAAGAGTTGCGCTGGAGCCATACTTCTATTGAAAAAGTTGGTGCTGGTGACACGGCGATAAAAACTAGTGCAAATGAAGAGCAGGTGCTGACTGTATTGGGCCGTACTCCCTGCGATTTGGACACCCTGGCGACGCGAAGTGACTTGACGCCGGGAACACTTCTTGCCATCCTGCTACCATTAGAGCTTGCCGGGCGTGTTGCGCAGCTGCCCGGTGGCCTTTACCAGCGATTGGACTGACACCATGATGGAAATCCTTGTTTACCTTTTTGAAAACTATTTGCCGGACACCTGTCCTCCAGCGGGCGTATTGGCGAAAAAGCTCTCAGCTGCTGGCTTTGAGACCGACGATATCAGTGCGGCACTATCCTGGATGGATGGTTTGGCGGCTGAGCATCAGACATCTTGCGATTCGCCTGCTGCTGGCTCGATCCGCATTTATGACGAAGAAGAGCAAGACCGCTTGTCGGTCGAATGCCGCGGGTTTATCAGCTTTCTTGAGCAATGTGCCGCTATTGATGCGCCGATACGCGAAGCCATTATTGAGCGTGCACTGGCCCTGCCGGACGATGAAATCAGCCTGGATCGCTTCAAGATTGTCGTGCTCGCCATGATTTGGCGCACCCGGCATGAAGTCGATGCATTAATTCTGGAAGAGCTCCTGGCAGAAGAGGTTGATGAGGCCGATCTGGACATTGGCGAACACGTTACCCGCATTCTGCTTAACTAACCCCCTTGTTTGATGCGCATTTGATGTCTTTAGCTGCGCCTGATTTAAATTAATATGCGCCGCTCTTGATACCCCTTGCCTAACTAATCTATCCAATATGACCAAGCAACTCATCATCGCCGAAAAACCCTCCGTTGCCCAGGACATCGCCAAGGCATTGAGCGGCATGGGCGAAAAATTCGAGCGCACGGGGGATTATTTCGAGAGCGAAAGCTATGTGCTCTCGTCTGCCATTGGTCACTTGCTGGAACTGGTGGTGCCGGAAGAATATGATGTCAAGCGCGGCAAATGGAGCTTTGCGCATTTACCAGCGATTCCGCCTCACTTTGCATTGAACCCGATTGAGCGCACCCAGGAGCGACTAAAACTCTTGACGCGCCTGATCAAGCGCAAGGATGTTACGGGGCTGATCAATGCCTGTGACGCCGGGCGCGAAGGCGAGCTGATTTTTCGCTACGTTGCGCAACATGCGCTGGGCGAAAAACAAAAACCCATGCGCCGCTTGTGGCTGCAATCCATGACAAGCACAGCGATTCGCGAGGGTTTTGCGCATCTGCGCACGGCAGCAGAAATGCAACCGCTGGCCGATGCCGCGCGTTGCCGCTCGGAAGCCGACTGGCTCATCGGCATCAATGGCACACGCGCCATGACGGCGTTCAACTCGAAAGAAGGCGGTTTTTACAAGACGCCGGTCGGTCGCGTGCAAACGCCCACGCTGGCCATCATGGTCGAACGCGAGCGCCGCATTAAAAGCTTTATTTCGCGCGACTACTGGGAAGTGGAAGCGGAATTTCAATGCGTGGCGGGCATTTATCGCGGTCGCTGGATTGATGAGAAATTCAAGAAAGAAGACGATGAACACGCCCGTGCCGAACGCCTGTGGGAACAGGCACGCGCTGACGCTATCCGCACTAAATGTCTCGGCCAGCACGGGGTGGTCGCAGAGGAAAGCAAACCCAAGACCGAAGCCTGCCCGATGCTTTACGATTTAACCTCGCTGCAGCGGGAGGCTAACAGTCGCTTTGGTATTTCCGCTAAAAATACCCTGGGTCTGGCGCAAGCCCTGTACGAAAAGCACAAGGCGCTGACTTACCCGCGAACCGACAGCCGCCATCTGCCGGAAGATTATTTGAACACGGTGAAAGAAACACTGGGATCGATGAGCGAAACGGCCTACGCGCCCTTTGCCACTGCAATTTTGAAAAATGGCTGGGTGCATCCGAACAAACGCATTTTCAACAACGCGAAAGTATCCGACCACTTTGCCATTATTCCCACGGGCATCATACCGAAAACGCTGTCGGAACCCGAGCAGAAAATTTACGATCTGGTGACCAAACGTTTCCTCGGTATTTTTTATCCCGCTGCGGAATACAACATTACCACGCGCATCACGCGTGTTGAAAATGAAGCCTTCAAGACCGAGGGCAAGGTGCTGGTCACACCGGGCTGGCTGGCCGTGTATGGCAAGGAGTCGCAAGAGGAGGATGAAAATCCCAACCTGCCACCGCTGGAAAAAAACGAGCGTGTCTGGGCCAAGGATGTGGAAGTCAAGGCCAAAACCACCCAGCCGCCACCGCGTTTTTCAGAAGCCACCCTGCTCACGGCGATGGAAAGTGCCGGAAAACTGATCGAGGATGAAGAGTTGCGCGAAGCCATGGCCGAGCGCGGCCTGGGTACACCGGCGACGCGCGCTGCGACCATCGAAGGCTTGATTGCCGAGGAATACATTCATCGCAATGGCCGCGAATTGCAACCGACAGCCAAGGCCACTTCGCTGCTGTTCGCGCTGGAAAACCTCGGCGTCGATGAAATCCGCTCGCCTGAATTGACCGGTGAATGGGAACACAAGCTGCGCGAGATGGAACATGGCCGCCTGCCGCGCGGCGAGTTCATGAGCCACATCATGGACAAGACACGCGAAATGGTCGAGCGCATCAAGACTGGCGAGCTGCCCGATGCCGCGTTTTCAACTTTGACAACGCCCTGCCCCAAATGCGGCGGCGTGATTCAGGAAAACTACAAAAAATTTCAGTGCAAGTCGTGCGATTACAGCCTGTGGAAGGTTGTCGCCAGTCGCCAGTGGGAACCTGAGGAGATGGATGAGTTGCTCAGTCAGCGCGTTATCGGCCCGCTGCAAGGTTTTCGCAGCAAGATGGGGCGGGCTTTTGCAGCGATCATCAAGCTCAAGGAAGACCACACACCGGAATTCGATTTCGGCCAGTCGGATGCGGATGCCAGTGAACCTGTCGATTTCACAGGCCAGGAGCCGCTGGGCGCTTGCCCGAAATGCGCGGCGCGCGTATTTGAACACGGCATGATGTATGTCTGCGAAAAAGCCGTGGGTGCGGAAAAAAGTTGCGATTTTCGTTCTGGCAAGGTGATCCTGCAACAGGAAATTGCGCGGGAAGAGATGCAGAAACTGCTGGAAACCGGCAAAACCAGCTTGCTCAGGGGATTTATTTCCAACAAAACGCGACGCAAGTTCTCTGCTTTTTTAACACGCGATGCCGCCACCGGCAAGGTGAGTTTCGAGTTTGAGCCGCGTGTAGCGAAAGCGGGGGCTAAACCGGCGACAAAAGCCGCTGCAAAACCAGCGGAGGCGGCTACTGCAAAAGTCGGCGCTGCTGAGACGGCGCGCAGCAAGCCTTCTACTGGAACGGCGAAAAAGCCAGCGAAAAAGCAATCCAGCACTCGTAAGACCTAACAGAAGGGCTACACATGGCGGTTGAGATACGAGTTGAACAAGGGGATTGCGCAGAAGTCCTGCGTCACTATCCAGCCGCGCAGTTCGACCTGATTGTCACTTCGCCACCGTATGCTGATCGTCGTCAGCATACCTATGGTGGAGTTAAACCCGACCACTATGTGGAATGGTTTCTGGAGCGCTCGGCAGAGTTTCAACGCGTACTCAAACCAACCGGATCGTTTGTTCTCAACATCAAGGAAAAAGCCGAAAATGGTGAGCGCCACACCTATGTGCTTGAACTGATTCTGGCGCTACGCAAACAGGGCTGGCTGTGGACCGAGGAATATATCTGGCACAAGAAAAATTGCTATCCGGGCAAGTGGCCGAATCGTTTCCGTGATGCGTGGGAGCGCTGTCTGCATTTTACCAGGGAGCGCAAATTCAAGATGAACCAGGATGCCGTCATGGTACCCATGGGCGATTGGGCAGATGCGCGGATGAAATCACTGGGGAAAAATGATGTCGTTCGCTTCGACTCGCAAGTCGGGAGCGGATTCGGCAAGAATATCGCCAACTGGGTGCAACGCACGCAGGCCTATCCGACCAATGTGATTCATATGGCGACCGAATGCGGCAACAAGAATCACAGCGCTGCGTTTCCGCAAACCTTGCCGGAATGGTTCATCAAGCTGTTTTCGGACGAGGGGGACTGGATACTCGACCCCTTTGTGGGGTCGGGAACCACCCTGAAGGTGGCTCACGCACTCGGCAGAAATGCGGTTGGGATTGATGTCCTGCCCGAGTACTGCGCAATGGCAGAAGCGGCCGTTGCCGACACGCAGTATCAGTTGTTTGAGGAAAGATCTACTTATGACAAGCGAAAAAAGGCACCAGTTGACCCAGTTCATCGAAAGCCAGATACCAAGCTTCCACCAGAAGCGGCTCGAAAGCCTCGGCGGGTTAAGGCTTGAGAAGGTTCTGGCACGCAAGAATCCCTATCTGTTCCGGGCCAAGCATGTCGAAACAGCCGGAGCGCTGGTCGCCCAACTTTTGGATGCGCACCTTTCATCGCAGGAAGAAACCGTCTTCGGCGATTTTCTGGAGTTGTTGGCCATCTTTGTCTGTGAGCAAGCCTATGGCGGACGCAAGTCGTCCACTGAGGGCATTGATCTTGAGTTTGAGCGCGATGGGCTCCGCTATATCGTTTCGATCAAGTCAGGGCCAAACTGGGGCAATTCGAGCCAGATCAAAAAGATGTGCGATTACTTCCGTCAGGCGCGGAAAATCGCCGGTGCCCGCAAGCAACTGATTGCGGTAAACGGTTGTTGCTACGGACGGGATACGAAACCGGAAAAAGGCGATTACCTCAAGCTTTGCGGGCAAGCCTTCTGGGAGCTGATTTCCGGCGACGAAGGAATGTATCAGGAGATCATTGAGCCGCTGGGACATCGTGCCAAGGAGCGCAACGAGGCATTCGCCAGCGAATACGCGAAAGTCAGCAACCGTTTCACTGCGCAGTTCCTGAAAGACTTTTGTCGGGATGATGGCGCAATTGACTGGAATAAGTTGGTTGCCTTTAATTCCGCCACCGCCAAACCCGTAAAAGTTCCCGAAGGCGACCCGAAGGTAGTGCAGAGCAAGCAACGCGCTGGCACTGGCACCACGGCGAAGAAGTCGGCGAGTGCAGCGAAAAAAGCGCCAACAAAGCGCGCTACCAAGAAGACACAGTGATCCCTGCTACCGCGCAGGCGGTTCTCGTTTCTGGTTTCTGCCTGCGGATACTGGTCACATATATGCCCTCACTCGTGTAAGGGTTCCCGTGGCCCGTGACGAAGGTTTATACTTAGCAGTTTCAAGCAACACTTGATGCGTCTTCGGAGTAAAAAGCAGACCAATTGCGGTCTTGCCTGTGTGTAGTACCCGTTCTTCATCACCCCGAAGCGCGACCAAATTTTAGTGAAAAAGGATTAGCTGTGAAGCAGATAAAAAACTTTATCAATGGCGAGTTT
>JAUSQB010000232.1 GCA_030652715.1 Rugosibacter sp. | reverse complement strand
ATCGGTCTGCTGCTGGGCGGCGTGCTCAAGGGGCAGGAACTGATCAATAGTGCGAAAGTAAAGAACATGGCGAATGACTTTCGCAATATTCCGATTTTCATCTATGGTTACCAAGACAAGTTCAAGCGGTTGCCTGGAGATGATGTATCCGCAGTAACCAATGTTGGGGCAACAGCAGGCCACAACGGTAACGGCAATGGTGTCATCCAGGGATCATGGGATGAAACGAATCCGGCAGCGGCAAACAATGCCAACGAGTCTGTCTTGTTTTGGGAGCATATTCGCAAGGGGAATTTTGCATCCGGCGCTACGGACTTCAGTTCAACAGCTGCGGCAACTGCAAGCCTGCCGACCAATGCAGATGGTGGGCGCATTGGCATCAGTGGCACAATGCCGATCACGACGATGATTGGCGGTTCATACTATATTTGCTCTGATGGAATCGACGGAAAATTTGCCCGCCAGCTTGATCTGACCATTGACGATGGTGTTTCAGACAAAGGCGCAATGATGTCCATTGCACAAACTGCGGCAGGTCAAACACAGGCGAAAGGGCCAGCCGCATCGCCAGCTGCTGCCAGCAGTGAAGCCAACCCATCCGGTTATGCAGACGGAACCCGGTACACGGTCTGCATGACTTATTAATAGAAGAAAGCTGGATGAATCGATGTTTCCAAACAGCCCGCTTTCGCGGGCTTTTTTTATCTCAGCTTGCCGCGCAACAGCACATCCTCCCCCGCCACGATCGCTGCCGCCGTTCCCAGCAGCACTACCACATCTCCTTCGATTAACTCCAATGACGGTTCCAGCTTCAAGCTACGCTGGGAACGACGGCGAATCGCCGTAATACCAGCGCCGACTTTTGTCAGATCAAGATCAGCCACGCAGTGGCTAATGGCCCATGCGCCTTGCGTCAAAGTCACGGCATGCAGACGCGGCTGATCGGCATCTGTCAGTTGCTCACCCGCATCCGTCGCGCCATGGAAAAATCCACGCAACAACGCATAGTTTTGTTCACGCATTTCACGCAGGCGCTTGATCACTTTGTGCATCGGGATGCCCGACAATGCCAACGCATGCGTGGCCAGCATTACGCTGGATTCCAACGCCTCGGGCACCACTTCAGCCGCACCAGCGGCGTAAAGTTTTTCCATGTCTTCTTCGTTACGCGCACGCGAGACAATCGGAACATCAGGCCGCAACTCGCGCACACGATGAATCACTCGCAATGCAGCGGCAGTGTCGGCAAAAGTGATAATCACCACACTGGCACGCAACAGACCAGCTGCCAGCAGCATTTCTTTGTGCCCGCCATCACCCCACGAAACAGCTTCACCTGCTGCGGCTACAGCCCGTACGCGCTCTGGATCCGGATCCAGAGCCAGGTAAGAAATGCCTTCCGCGTCGAGAAAGCGTGCCAGATGCTGCCCCGTGCGGCCAAATCCGCAAAGAATCGCGTGCTTATCAGCAGTCAGTGACTGCGCGGCAATACTGGTAAGCTGCATCGAGCGCATCAACCATTCTGACGCAACGAAGCGAAATACCAGACGGTCGGAAAACTGCACGATCAGCGGCGCCAGCAACAGGGAAAGCATCAGTGCTGCAAGCACAGGCTGCAATTGATGGGGTGCCAGCAAACCGACTGCACCGCTTTGCGCCAGCACCACAAAACCGAATTCACCCCCTGTACACAGCCACAGACTGCTGCGCAGAGCGGTCCCGGGCAAACTTCCAAACCAGCGCGAGAAACCGCCAACAATGAGCAGCTTTATCGTCACCAGGGCAAGCAGGATACCCAGTACCACAGGCCATTCGCCAGCCACCTGAGCAATGTCCAGACGCATGCCGATGGAGATAAAAAACAGACCCAGCAACACATCCCGGAAAGGCTTGATGTCATCCGCCACCTGATAGCGGTATTCGGTCTCGGCAATCAGCATGCCGGCCGTGAATGCGCCAAGCGCCAGGGATAATCCAGCCAGCT
>JAUSQB010000403.1 GCA_030652715.1 Rugosibacter sp. | reverse complement strand
GAGCTGCGCATCATGGCGCATCTGTCGGACGATGCGCGTCTGCTCGATGCGTTCGCTAAAGGAGAGGACGTGCATCGCGCCACGGCGGCGGAGATTTTCGGCGTCACGCCCATCGAAGTCGCCAGCGAACAGCGCCGCGCCGCCAAAGCCATCAACTTCGGCCTGATCTACGGCATGAGCGCCTTTGGTCTTGCCCGCGAACTGAAGTTGGAGCGCAGCGCAGCGCAAGCCTATATCGACCGTTACTTTGCGCGCTATCCCGGCGTTGCCCGTTACATGGAAGAAACCCGCGAAGCCGCCCGTCGCCAGGGCTATGTCGAAACCGTCTTCGGCCGCCGCCTGTGGCTGCCGGAAATCAAATCCTCCAGCGCCGCCCGTCGTCAGGGGGCAGAGCGCGCCGCAATCAACGCGCCGATGCAAGGCACCGCAGCTGATTTGATCAAGCGCGCGATGATCAAAGTTCAAGGCTGGCTTGAGCAGCAAAAAATGCGCACCCTGCTGATCCTGCAAGTGCATGACGAACTGGTATTGGAAGTGCCACAAGACGAACTCGCTGCGGTACGCGAAGCGCTGCCCCATCTGATGAGCAGCGTGGCCGAACTCAAAGTGCCGTTACTGGTTGAAATCGGCGTCGGGGCGAACTGGGATGAGGCGCACTAAGCGCTTACTCAGCAGAGCATTATCCCTGCTGTAATAGGCTCTCAATCCACTCAAGCCGCCGACTTCATCACGAAATCAGCGCGTATTTCAGCAAAAGGCACGATAAGCTTGCCGTCTGAGGTCTTCTCCACCATGCCGACTTCGATCAATCCCGTGGCGTCGTCATGTACCCGTTTGACATCCCGCTCAAGGGCGCGCGCCAAGGCGCGCACGCCCAAGGGGCCCGCCTTTTGCAGGCACTCGATCAGCTCCCAGCGCTTGGGCGTCAGCACGCGGAACAGTGCGGCAGGCGATTCAAAATCGAAGTGCTCGCCAGCATATTCCCCGCTCTTCCAGGCGGCGAGAAAACCCGCACGCACATCGCTCAGTGCATCGTTTGCCTTGCGGATACGGATTGTTGCGCTTCTCATCATTTTTCTCATCATGTCACCCTCCTCGCTTCCACGTCCTGAAAAAAATCAGCCAGCAGCTTTTCCGGGCTCTCGAAGTCATAGGCCTCCTCGATATTTTCCCCATGCCGGTGATCGCCTTTAGGCCGCTCGTTGTCATAACCAATCACACGCTGCCCAGGAAACCCATAGAAAAGCCGATATTTGAACGGATGAGCACAGCCTGCAACTGGCTTTTCAAGCCGCCAGACTACCGCTTCGAGTATCGCGCCATCATCAAAATCAATCCGGTGCCGGTAGATCAAAGTGGCTTGCATGTTGGCGATAATGCCAACATGCAACGTGACTGTCAAGTGCTCGGCAACCTCTGCCACGCCACCAGCGCCTCTTCCACGCTGATATCCGCCGCATCGCGGCTTTCTGGCTGCAACAACACATGCGGTACGCGCCACGGATGCCAGCGGACCGCATCGGAATTGCCGAAAAAGCAGACCATCGGTTTCCCTAAGCCTGCCGCGATATGCATCGCGCCGCCATCCGAACAAATCACCTCATCGCACAACGACAAGCCCGCCATCAGCTCGGATAGATGATGCGTCTTAACTGCGGCAACCGGCAAGTCGCCAATTTGCGCCACCAGCTCAGCGGCTTTCGCATCGTCCCCCGGATGCAGCGGATCATCGGCCGCACCGGGCGACCAGAACACCAGAAAACCGCAATGGCTCATCGCATGCAGTTGCCGCGCCAGCCCGGCAAAGCGTTCCACCGGCCAGCGCTGTTTGGGCTTGCGCGCAGAAAGATGCAAGGCAATCAACCGCCGCCCCGCCAGTGCCACAGGTAGCGTGGCTGCGAGTCGCTGCGCCATTGGTTCATCGGCTATCACCTTGCATGCCGGTGGCGTTTCCTTGATGCCATAGCCCGCCAGGCAGGCAAAGCTGCGCTCCACCTCATGTACTGCATTTGCTGAATTCACCGATGCCACCACCACATGCCGTGGCACAACCCAGCGCGCAAAGCGCAGCGCACTGGCCTGCTCGCCGCCGGGGAGGATCACCTCATCAATATGTCGGCGGCGCAAATTCCAGACCAGCGCCAGCCGTTGCCACAACGCCGCCAACCGTCCCTGCCCGCGCGCGCGATGCTTGAGTTTGGTGTAGGCAAACACCTCATCAATATCCGGGTTGCCCGCCAGCACCGGCGCGTTGTAACTATTGGCCAGCACGCCGATCCAGGCGTCGGGAAAGCGCGCACGAAGCGCGGTGAACAGCGGCGTGGTGCACACCAGATCACCGATATTGTCACGGCGGATGACGAGAATTTTTCGGGGTTGCCTGGGGTGCTTGGGGTGCTTCAGTTGCTCCCGTGTTTCACGCTGCCCCGCTTCGTCATTCAAATGATTCATTTCATATCGCCCGCAGGTAATCGCAGCTGATCATCGCGCATCGACATGATCAATAAATACCCCGCCAAAAACAAAAACATTTGCAACATATGGTCACGACTCACACTATCGATCACCATTCTTCCGAGATAACCGCTGGCGAGAAACAAAAGCCACAACCCATGCGGATTCTGATCACGAAAATAACGCACCCCACCCGTGACCATCAAGCTCAGCAAAAAAACCAAAAACAAGGCCACCGCCGGAAGTCCGCCACCTATGCCAAGATCAATCCAGCCGCTATGCGCATGGCCTACCTGTGCTTTAACGCCTGAAGCGTGCAACGCATGGGAAAACGCATTGCGGCCGTAACCCACGCCTAACGGAAACTCATCCATCAAACGTAACCCGACATGGATAAAAGCTACCCGCGTATAGGCAGATGCCTCTGCAGGCAGCCCGCTTTCCATGCGCGGCAGTGGAGTATTGTCTATATCCTGCCAGGCTTGATGCTCATCAATCGCCCAACCCAATCGGGCGCTTTCAACAAATGATGGCCAGCGCGTATCACTTTGGTACCCGCTCACGGCAAAGCCGGTTATCACAGAAAAAAGCAGCAGGACACTGGCCAAGCCACGACGCCAATGCGTCACGCGCATCTGGTGAATGCTATACAAGATGCCTGCTGAAAATGACAAAAACAACAAACCGATGATGCCATTGCGCGCCCCGGCAAGATAAAGGCTGACCAATGCAAAAAAGAGCGCAAAAGCAATCCAGGCAGTCTTCATCTGCAAAAAGCGGCGCGCATCACAAGCGCGAAACAGCAAATCCACCGTTAGGGCCGCCAGCAGCATATTCAAAATAAAACTCATCTCCAGCTTGCCACCGGTCAATGGCACCAAACCGCGCAGTAACTCGTCATACTCCCACCAATGCGCAACCGACTGCCCCACCGCGATCATGGCTTGCAAAACCCATACACCAATCAGCGCCGTGGTAATAATCGCACCGGACATGAGTTTTTTCTCGCGCGATGAACATCCCAGCAGAACACCTAAACTCAAGGCCAGCAGCGCATTCAGCCACTGGCTGCTTAACTCCCTCAATGATCGCAGGGTGTCATGCGAAATGAATACCGCTTGCCATAGCACCCACAGGGTAAACGCTGCAAGAAAAAAAAATAACCAGCGGTTGCCACACCAAACTGGCCACAGGTTTTGCCATGGACTTAACCTGACCACCGCAAGCAGAGACAAAAACAGCAGCAGATAGCGCAAAGCGGGGACATCGGGCAGCGGCCAAGTGAAAAAGAGCCCAAGAATCAAGGTCAAGGTTATTTTTTTTGTCATGAAGCAGAAGTTTTCACAGAATCACCATATAAAGAGAGTGCTGCATCCGCAATCTGTCGAGCATCAATCTCTTCAATGCAGGCGCGGGTGCCAACGTGACAGGTGTAAGGCGCATGGAAAATGTGGGCGCAAGGTGCGCAGGGCAAGTCGGCGCGTTGCAGGATAATGACCTGCTGCCCCAGCGGCCGGGTTTCTTGCATATTGCACGGCCCGGCAATGGACACCAACGGAACGCCGACTGCATCGGCCATGTAAGTCACGCCCGAATCAACGCCGATGAATACCGTCAACCGCTTCAGCAGAGCAGGCAACTCGGCAATGCCTACCGCACCGCAGGCATCGATCACCGCACCTGCGGGCAACTGGCTGGCAATCTCCTGCGCCTGTGCCTGATCGTCAGCACTGCCGATCAAGACCAGGCATGCGGCAGGATGCCTGGCGAGCATCTGCCGCGCAACCTCAATAATTTTTTTGCTGCCTAATGCCTTCAGGCGATTCGCGCTACTGACACCGATGCCGACTAGCGGCCCTCTGACCAAACCTAGCACGGCAACCACTTTGTCATCGGCTCCGCCCGCCGTAAAAACCTCCTTATCCACTCGCCCACCATTAACGCCAAGCTGCGCCAGCAATGCCAGATACGTTTCTTGAATTAACCGATCGCCACGATGAAGCTCGACCCGGCTCCACAGATGTGCAGCCAGGCGGTGGCTAGTCCCGCCGAAATTCGACTGCACCGCCAAGCGCTGCGGAATCAACGCCCACAGTGCCGCCACGGCATACGCCGCACCTGCATTGAGGCACACCACCGTGTCATAGTGGCCCTGACGCCACAAGCGCACCAGGCGCACCTTGCCGCCCAGCCCGCGAAAGGTTTTAGCCTCGGCCACGACCACTTCATCCACCTGCGGATTGGCGCGCAATAACGGCACATTCTGTGCTGTGGCCATCACCGCCAGATGCGCTTGCGGATAACGCGCCTTGATTTCTCTAAACACTGGCGTCGCGCACAGCAAGTCACCGATTTTCGCCATCTGGATAACGAGAATGCGCTGCGACTCGGCAGGTGCCCGTCCCGCCATGATCCGCAGTAGCGGTGAAACCAGCCAGGTCAGCCACAGATAAAACATCAGGCAGCCTCCAGGATTTTCGTTACGCCCGCAACATAGGCTTCGATGGAAAAGTCGGCGCTGGCACGACGGCGACCGGCTGCGCCAAAGGCCTGTCTTTTTGCCGGGTAGCGCAGCAGATCGGCAAGATGTTCTTCCAGCGCGCCAATGTCGCCGTAATCGTAGAGATAACCCGTCTCGCCATGCACCACGACCTCACTGGAACCCACAATACGCGAAGCAATCACTGGCTTTTCGAGCAACATCGCTTCCAAAATTACCCGTGGCAACCCCTCGCTTGACGAGGCAAGGACAAACACATCCATCGCTGCCAGCCAGGGCAAGGGCTGTTTCTGAAAACCGGCAAAAGTAACGCGGCTGGCCAGCCCCAGTTCACTGGCCAGTTGCCGCAAAGCGGCTGCCTCTGGCCCCTCGCCGACAATCACGACATGCGGCCTCAGGTCTTGCGGCAGGTGCGCCACTGCGCGCAACAAATGAGCAACAGATTTGCGCTTGATCAACGAACCGATGGTGCCGATTACTGGCGTATCCGGCGCTACGCCCGGCAACGGTTGCGGTTCAGGAAGCGGCTGGCGAGTGTCGATACCGTTATGCACCACATGACACAACTCGCGCCGTACATCCTGCTGTATCAGCGCATCGCGCACGCCGTGCGAGACGCAAATCACAGCGCGCGCAATGCGATTGATAATGTCACGCTCCACAGTGTTGATGCGGGGCTCAATGCGGCAATGCTGTACCACCCGCACGCCGGTCATCTCCACTGCAAGATAGCCTTCAAGGTTCGATGCAGGCTGATTGTTCATGTACAAAAGATCGTAACCGCCGGTCCGCAGTAATTCGGCCAGCACGCACGCGCGCGGCCGGATGCGCCAGGCAAGTTCAATCTTGAACACCGCCGCCGCGCGCCAAGGTTTATGCCAAAACAAAAGCCCGCGCGCCAGCTCCTTGGCGAGTTTGGCCCACCAAGGCTGATGGCGGGTGGGCAGAATCACCAGCGGAATATCAATGGCCGCCAACGCCTCGCGCAATGTCGAATCCCCTTGGCCGTAGTTGCGATAGAAACAGGCCGTCACCGCAAAGCGTGTGCGGTCGATACGTTTCAACAACTCGATCATGCTGTTGGTGCCACCGCCCCATTCGTTGCCGGTGTCGAGCAGCAAGATGCGGCGGGTTATCTTAGCCATGTGTTCCTTCCTGTCTGCGTGCCAGTTGCAGCCTCACTGCGGCGGCCACTTCGTCTGACGGAATTTGCGCCATCCAGCGATCGTTATCAGTCTTGGAGCGGACACCTGCTGGTGCTGGATGATGAATGACAATATGCCGCTCAAGATCATAAGCCGGGCCGGAAATCTGTGGATCGGATACAGCGAACAGCGACACCGTCGGCGTACCAACAGCCACTGCCACATGCAACGTACCTGTGTCGCCCGTCACCAATACGGCGCAGCGTTGCACCAGCGCTGGCAGCATTTCAATCGGTAGCGCGCCAGCGGCAACCAAGGCTTTACCACCAGCCCCACCACCAATACCCCGGGCAATTTCTTCGCAGCGCAACCGCTCGTGTGGTGCACCCGTAATCACAAAGCGATACGCAGGATGCATCGCCAACAACTGGCGTGCCAGCGCAACGAAATGCGCTGCCGGCCACATGCGCCCACCGCTAGACGCACCTGCCTGTAAACCAATGACGATATCCGCCACCATCACGCCCTGCTCTGCCAGCCAACGCGCTACCATTTCTCTAGTTGAATTCGGGACAGGCAAGTGCATACGCGCCCCTTCGATTTTTGCACCGGCAAGCTCGGCAACTTTCAAGCGCTGCATTATGCCGTGCCCCATGTCCGACCAAGTCAAACGCGGCACTTGGTTGCTCAGCAAAAACGCAAACCGGCTGGTGTTGGGCAGCTTGAAAATGAAGCGCGCCCCGGCAAGATAGGCCAAGGGCGTGGCCTGTGGTTCGTTGCCATGCAGAATCAGCGCCACGTCAGGCTGCACACGGTGCAAGGCACGCAATGTGCAGAAAAAACGCCGGTAACCGCCGTGATAGGCAATGACATCGTCGAGAAAATCACATGACCGAAACAGCGGCACATAGTCGCGGTGAATCAACGCAGTAATCCGCGCGGTAGGGAAGCGCTGCCGCATCGCCCCCATCGCTGCTGTAGATAACACCGTATCGCCCAACGCTGTCGATGAAATCAGCAAGATACGCTGCACATTGTCTGGTCGATAGTCCGCCATCATCCGCTCTCGGCGATCACCGCGAGCGAGCAACCGTGTGGCCAGATAAAGCAGGGATTCGCGTAGATTAAGGCGCAAGAGAATTATTTTTAGAAAAAACGCGGGTTGAAAACAGAACCTCATTGAGCGGATGAACAAACACCCGTTACAATCGT
Organism: Rugosibacter sp.; assembly: GCA_030652715.1. GTDB lineage: Bacteria > Pseudomonadota > Gammaproteobacteria > Burkholderiales > Rhodocyclaceae > Rugosibacter. The sequence goes on along the minus strand of JAUSQB010000403.1, from coordinate 5,503 downwards.
GGCAACTGACAGATTCACGACTTCAAAGATTATAACGGTGTGTGACTCTTGGCTCGAAACTGGCGCAATAAATGTGGTCCCATAGCTTCCACATGACGACTTGACTACTTAAAAAATACCTTTTGCTTTGCACGCAATCCCGTTACATCTTACGACTACAGCACTGGACTATGGCACTGACCACCATGAGACAAATCGCAAAATTCCTGAAGTTATTCATCCTACCGTTTATTCCCACTCCCATCCAGAATCATAGCAAACGCCAGATAAGAATCGCTACGACAACATTCCCGACCAACAGTTTTACGACTGGCTGAACACCTCAGAAAAAGTCTATCACCTCGCCTCGAATAGTGTAGTCGTTAGGAGTATTGAAATGAAGGTTTATGATTGCTTTGCATATTTTGATGAGGATATGTTGCTCGATATGCGATTGAATATTCTCTATCCGCATGTCGATTTTTTTGTAATAGTCGAAGCAAAAAAAACATTCACTGGTATTTCAAAGCCGTTGAATTTTGATTTGCAAAAATTCCCTGAATTTAAAGACAAGATTCGTTACATTGTTTTTGATGGCCCAATGGATTCTGACGACCCATGGGTTAATGAAGCGCAAAATAAAAATGCGGTAATGGACGGACTTTTTGATGCGGATCCTGATGATTTAGTATTGTTTTCAGATGTAGATGAAATTCCGAATCCAAAAGTTATAAATGAATACAATCCTTTCTACCTATGCGCTCGTCTGGATCAGAAGCTATTCAACTATCAGTTGAACACTCTGGTTTTAAATAGCGACGGAAAGCCAAGAGAATGGCAGTTTGCAAAAATAACGACCTATAAGCACCTTGTTCATTTTTTTAAATCACCATTCAATTTAAGGAATTACAAAAAAAGAAGAACAGTTTCTGGCTTAGTTGAAAATTTAATTCGCAAGACCAGAAGGCAAACGATATTGAACGGTGGGTGGCATTTTTCTTGGGTGATGAAGCCCGATCGTATTATTGAAAAAATGCGGAACATATCTCACACAGATATGCTCCGACCGGAGTTTGAACATCTTGAGCACATTAAAACTGTGATTGCTGAGGGTAAGGATATTTGGAAAAGAGAACGTTTGATGCGGAGGGTGCCTTTTGATCACGATAACTTACCTGAATATCTTGTTAACAATAAAGAAAAATATGTCAATTTTTTGACTTGATCGCACTTCGATTTTATGCATTCAGTATCAAACTCTTTTAATCAAAGAGAACATTTGTTTGGTTTAGATCACATCTGAGATGTGCACTATTTAGGTCATGAAAAGTACCGTCTGTGCTGCCTACCGGACAAGCCATCGTGTTTAAACTTTAAGCCTCAAAAGGAAAAAATGTGAAAATTCTGGAAACACTTTTGACCGGACTGATGCGCCTGCCACTCATCGGCAAGCAGGTGCAGTAGGGCGTGCTCGCTGGCCATCGTGCCACAGTAAATGCCATGAAACGCGTTGCCCGCGATGAGGTCAGGCCGCGCAACTGGTCAAATGCCGAGTTACGAAAACTCGCTCCGCTGTTTGATGGTGCCGTGATCAACGTCAGCGGCTGGCGTGACGAAGACAAGACCGGCGGACATTACCGGGATTATTTCCATTCGGCAAAATCCTATGGCCTCTCCAATTATCGGGGCAAGAGCGGCATCACTGGTGCAGAGAGTGAGGTATTCATCGACCTTGAGGCCGATCTGCCATAAGAGCTTGCAGGCCAGTACCAAGTCGCCTTCAACCACACCACGCTGGAACATGTATTCGACATCCGTAAAACCATCGAAAATATCTGCGCATTAAGCAATGACAAAGTCATCCTCGTCACACCATTCTTGCAACAAGTGCATTACATCGAAGGCTCGTTCGGCGACTGGTGGCGGCCCACACCGATGTGTATCGAACGTCTGCTGCAAGAACAAGGGTTTCAAGTGGTTTATCAAAGCAGCAACGATAACCCCTGGTACATCGTCTATGTCGTCACTGTCGCCTGCCGCGACCCGGAAAAATATCGCAGTCGGCTGGCGTTCTCGAAAACGGCAAAAGATACCGGTGTCATCCACTTTGGCCTTGCCGATGCCGAATAGTTACGGCTTTTGCAATACGACAAACCCGTAATCGCCGATCATCACGTCGGCGATGCTCAGGTAAGTTGGCTTTGTTACCAGGCATTTGAGAAACAGTAAAGGCTGGCGAAAGAACAGCCGCCACCGTGTTTTTGCGCTGTAGGAGCCGCGAGCGAAGATGCGCGTGCCGGCCGAGAGCGTCTTAAAGCCACAACTAGTAGCAATGAAGTCTAGTGCCTGTGGCGAATACAGCGCGCGATGTTCAGCGGTCCACAGGTTCCAGCGATAACCCTGCTGACGGAACGATTGGCCGGTGTAGAGCGGCACTTCAATATAAAGAAGATCGCCCGGCAACATCGCAGCATGGGTTTGTCTGACGAGTCCGAGCGGTTGCGCGAGATGTTCCAGCACATGCGAGAGCGTGAAAATCTTTTTGCGGGCCAGAAGATCGGGCGCGATCACAGCAGCATCAAAATAGCCTTCGATAACCGGCAGAGCAAGGTTATCTCGGATATGGCGAATCAACGGGCGGTTGGTGTCAAAACCCAGCACATGGGACAAGCGATCCTTGGCGGCCAATAGCATTTCGCCCGAGCCACAGCCGATGTCGATCAGTGTGTCATGGCCAGCAAAATGTGGTGCGATGATATTCAATCGCCGCTGCGCGTTAATCAGCCGCCAGCGGGTCTTCGCTTCATTGGGCACAGCCTGACCACCGCCTTCGATGTAGCTCGTCTCTTCAGCAGCCAGATTATGGAGCAGGCCGCATTGAGAGCAGCGCGCAGCGTGTGTGTCGAGGGCTTCCAGTGGTGTATGGCCGCAAAGTATGCAGGCGTCGAGCATCATAGGGCGGACTTTCCTTTCAAGGTTCTGTCGATTTTCATAACCGGATTGACATAAACGCCGTCTCGCCAGCGCCGACTTTTTAAACATGGCTTGCCAGGATTCTAGCGCCCCATGCGGGTGACATGACTTAATCACCGCTACCACAACCCACCCCGCCCACCCCGCAAAAAATTAACACTATGTCATGCGGGGTACAATCTGCCGCATCATGAATAGCGAGCTATCACTTCTTGCCTTGTGGGGCTACGGGCTGGCCACTCTGGGCTACATTGCCTTGACAGTGCACTTGACTCGCCTGCGCCACGTCACATCGGCTGACCGTATCAGCTATGCCTTGATATCCGCTGTTGCGCTTTCCGGTCTCTGGGCAGCCACAGGTGCCAGCGTTCATCTGTTCAATGTCCGCGAGCTGCAACCCATTCATGAAGCGCTGGATGCCCTGCGCTACGGGGCCTGGTTCATGTTGCTCACCCTGCTGCTGTCACCCTCTCCGAGCGACCGCAGCCCACCGCCACAATGGCGTCCCTCCCGCTTGACTTTCATCGGCGGCACCCTCGTTTTTATCGGCTTGTTTTGTCAAAGCCTCAGGCTCATTGAGCCACTTTCGCCTGTTGCCGAACATGCGGCGCATTACTCCGGGCTGGCGCTGGTTGTATTTGGCATTGTGCTGGTCGAGCAGTTGTACAGAAACACAACAGAAGATTCGCGATGGAACATCAAGCCATTAGCCATCGGGCTGGTGGCTATTTTCTTGTTCGACCTGTATTACTATTCGACAGCCGTCATGTTCAAACAGATAGACGAAGATGCTTTCGCTATTCGCGGCTTTGCCTACGTCCTTATTATTCCACTGGTGATCCTGACGGTTTACCGCACCCGCGCTCGGCCGCTAAACGTTACGCTGTCTAAAACTGCCGTATTTCAAACAACCACTCTTGCGCTGGTTGGCTTGTACCTTCTGGCCACCTCTGCGGCGGGTTATTACGTGCGCTATCTCGGGGGCAGCTGGGGAGGCGCTTTGCAGATGGCCGTCTTGTTTGCAGCATTGCTTTTGTTGATGCTGCTCGGATTTTCCGGGTCAATCCGCTCACGCATCAAAGTAGTGATCGGAAAGAATTTTTTCCGCTATAGGTATGACTACCGGGAAGAGTGGCTCAAGTTTACCAATGCGCTGTGTTCCGAGAACAGCGTGCTGCAGCTGGGACAGCAGGTGATTCGCGGTCTGGGCGAGATGGTTGAAAGTCCGGCGGGCTCTCTGTGGACTAAAGATGCCTCGGGAAACCAGTTTGTTCAAACCGCACGCTGGAATTTTCCGCTATCGGATGTTATCGAACCCAGTAACAGTTCAATGATTACCTCACTGGATGTCACGGGATGGGTGCTGAGTCTGGAAGAGTTTCGCTCACGCCCGGGGCGTTATGGCGATTTAACGCTGCCCCCGTGGTTACTTGAAATGCCCAATGCCTGGCTGGTCATCCCCCTGCGCACATCCGCTGGCATGGTGGGGTTTGTCTTATTGACCACATCACGAACACCGATAGACCTCAACTGGGAAGTGAATGATCTGCTTAAAACGGCCGGCCGCCAGGCGGCGACTTTTCTGGCCCAGATGCAGGCCACTGAAGCCTTGCTTGAATCCCGCAAATTCGATTCATTCAATCGCATGTCCGCTTTTGTTGTGCATGATCTGAAAAATATCCTGACGCAGTTGTCCCTCATGGTACGCAATGCCGAACGTCATGTGGGTAATGTTGAATTTCAAAAAGATATGCTGCTAACGGTTAATCATGCAGTCGACCGCATGCGCCAGTTGATGCTTCAGTTACGCGAAGGCGCAACGCCTGCCGATAGTGTTAGCGGGGTGAGTCTCGATGAGATTGCACGCCGTGTGCAAAAATCAAAGGCAGATGCCTTGCCTGCGGTTGACCTCAAAATTCATGATGCCGTCTCTATTCGCGGGCATGAAGAACGAATTGAGCGAGTTATCGGTCACCTGGTTCAAAATGCGCTGGATGCGACTCCCGCCAGCGGGCGAGTCTGGATGGCCGTCCGGCGTGAAGCAGGTATGGCGCAAATTGAAGTGGGCGATACCGGGCATGGCATGTCGGCTGATTTCATTCGCGAACGCCTCTTCAAACCCTTTCAAACAACCAAGCAGGCGGGCATGGGCATAGGCGCTTATGAAAGCCGACAATACATACAAGAGTTAGGTGGGGAAATTCATGTCGATAGCGAAGAAAATGTCGGTACCCGCTTTCGCGTCAGGCTACCCTTGCTTGAAATCCGAACAACGTCTGACTTGCAGCAACCGGAGATGAAATGAGCACTGAAAAAAACTCGGAAAAATTACGCCAATTACTGGTTGTAGAAGACGACCCTGCCTTGCAAAAACAGATACGCTGGTCGTTTGACCAATACGAGGTGCTACTCGCGGGCGACCGCGAAAGCGCCCTGTCGCAAATCCGCCGTCACACGCCGGCGGTTGTCACCATGGAACTGGGCCTGCCACCCGATGCCGACTCCGTCTCTGAAGGCTTCAAGCTGCTGGAACAAATTCTGGCCATCGCCC
>JAUSQB010000393.1 GCA_030652715.1 Rugosibacter sp. | reverse complement strand
GCCGCGCATCTGGCCGAACTCGCCCGTTCGCTTGAAACAGGTGAGGGCACAACCCGCCATGCTGGGCGTGTCGTCCTGGCTGCGGTTGGAAATCTTCCACCCGGCTGGCATGTGGTCGCCGCAGTTATTCGGCTTGCTGATGAGTCTGGCGGGGATGCGGGGCCTTTGATAAGTCCGAAGCATAGCGTCTGAACGTCGAAAATTCTTACAGTCTCGCTTGGAAACTTTCCAGACCAGTTGCTGTCGCCCACATAGATAACATTTAACCTTCTGAAATTAAAGTGAATTTAATTTTCATCCATCTATGATGGCATGAATAATGCTTAATGCTTGATAGGGTGAGATGATAGTGATTAGGCAAGTATAGAGAATCGTGTCTGCTACCCCTTCTTTATTTCTAATTTAATTTTTAGGAGAGTGCCCATGTTTATTCCTTCCTCCGCTTATCGCGGTCTATTTAATGTAAAACACGTCTGTGCCGCGCTATTCGCGGCGGTTTCGTTTGCGGCCGCGCCGGCGGGCGCCGTCCCGCTTAACCAGTACGCCACCACGGTGATCGGGTACAGCAGTCAGTGGTCACCAACTAGTTGGGCGGCATCCCAGACCTTGGGGGCCCCGGATACGTTCAGCTACGGGGACATCTCTACCGCTTGGGCACCGGGTCCCGCAAACGGGACGCTTGAGTACATCACGGTGGGCTATTCAACGTCGGTGTACGCCACCGGCGTGACAATCCGCGAGACGTACGGGAACGGGTTCGTCTACCAGATCGACGTGCTCGACCTGAGCGACGTGCTGCACACTGTGTGGACGGGTACAGACCCGAGCCTTCCCGGGACCCCTGTGGATTTTCTGGCCACATGGGCCCAGACCAGCTTCCTGGTCGACGGCATCAAGGTTTACACTAACACCAACCACAATCTGGGCGCGTGGGAGGAGATCGACTCGATCCAGCTTCACGGGGATTCGGTCTACTCACCTTCCATCAACAACGTCCCCGAGCCGGCGACGTTGGCGCTGTTAGGGATTGGCTTAGCCGGTCTCGCGGCAGCCAGACGTCGCAAGGCAGCCTAAATTTTACCCGCCATACTCAACCCTACGCCCCACCGGGCATAGGGTTTTTTATCGTCCAAAATACTGATTCTGATTTCAAATAGTCAGAAGGCTTGCCGCCGGGGTAAATGGGTGCCTACCCTCATGGCATTCGGTTAAGCATCGCTGATGCATAAATGGGCGCGTGAGCGACGTCTCGCGACACGGTTTAGCGGCAAAGGCAAGTGGAAATCCGCCCTCCCCGAAATCCTGGCAACCCTGGAAGCCCTGGGCCGCGCACGGCAGGTGGATGATGGGTTGTGGGTGGGGTAGGCGCAGTGATGGTAACAGTGGTCGCGCTAAAAAGTCGGCGCTGGCGATACGGCGAAACCGAAACTCATTGACCCATCTTGGTGTTATGCGCTATGACTAAAATTAGCAGTAAAGCCCTTACCCTAGGACGACATAGGCTTAAGCTTCTCATGGAGTCGGATTATTTCGTTCGCCAGTGGCTCTATTGAATACTCTTCATCGAGAAGCCGAAAGACTCCGGTATCTATGAAGTAGGCTCGGAAAAAAATGGACCGGGACACCGTCGTCGATTGGTCTATACCCGACGAATTCGGGGAATATGTAACCGACAAGCCCAAAGCCAAGATACTTATCAAGCCTCTCGTCAAAGTGCTCAATTGTATTCCTTAGATCCCGGTCGTACAGAGGACTGTCGCCAGTGACAGAGAAAGCCTGTTTCAAGTGTTCGGCGCGATCCTCATGCCCTGTGCGCACTGGCCAGAAGTAACGTGCTAACGCGGCACCTTGGAGAATGACGTTCTGCAGTTCATTAAGTATTTTCTGTGACGGCAGTGCCTCAATATCTTCGAGCGTTGGCTGTGAGGGTAGCTTTTCAAATACGGCTGATACTCTCGCTATTGAACGAACTGCGGACTGACTGTTGAATTGCATGCTGCTGATGTAGAAAGCTTCATAAGGAGGCCAAATGCCTTGGTTAGTGGAGGTCATAGATGCCTTTCGTAATTAAAAGAGTCAAAGTAGCCATTCCATGTGTCATCAAAAAAAACGGCGCTAGCGATACGGCGGTTTGGCATTGCCTTGCGAGCCAGTCCATAGTTATGCAATGTTAAAGAGAATTCGCCATGCCCTCGAAGAATAAACCCCTGGCAAAATCCGAACAGGCCGCTTATGAGGCTGAACGTGACCTGGCGCGGAGCTGTTGCAGTCAGTACGCGAAATGAAAGCCGGGCAGATTCATGCGGTGTCATCGCCTGCGATTGAGGCGCGCAAGACAACCGGTTTTTCGCAGTCTTGATTTGTTGAGCTGATCCCCCTGTGGACGCTATGCAGTGGATAAGATAAGGTTGCGCTGTATGCTGGGCATCGCAGGTCCGTTCGCTATGCAAACCTGCGCAAGGAAAAACAAGGGAAAGGAAGAAATCATGACTCAATCTACTGTGGAACTTGCCTCTCTGGCCGCCAAGTTGTCGCCAAGCGAACGTCTGCAACTGGTCGAAACCATATTGGCCACGCTTGATAAACCCGATCCCGAGATTGCTGCTGCCTGGGCCAACGAAGCGGAAGACCGTCTGGCCGCCTATAAACGAGGCGAAATTCTGGCGGTGAGCGAGGTGGAGGTTTTGGGCGACCTTGATGATCGTCAATGAACGCGAGCGATGAAAATTGCCTATCTGACGGTTGCGCGCGAAGAGATTCGCGAGGCGGCCGAGTATTACGCTGCCATTTCGCCTGAATTGGGTAATGCTTTCAAAAGAGAGTTGCAGCAATTGTTGCGGCGTGTGGGCACCATGCCGCTGGCGTGGCCGCCTTGTGGCGCCAGTGGCGCGGGGCTTCGCAAGTGCCTGCTGTCCCGCTTCCCTTATATGGTGATTTATGCTCCCTTGCCGGGTGAAGTGCTGGTTCTCGCCGTTGGACATCAGCATCGGCAGCCCGGTTACTGGCGGGATCGTCTGGTGAAATAAACGTAATAGGGCGGCGTATAGGGCACCACTTAGCCTGCTGTGATGTGCGCCCGCAGCCAGGCGGCGAAGGCGGCTTCGTCGATTTCACCGGCGGCGACATGCAGCATGGTTTGTGTTGCTTCAAGCTGGGTGGCATTGAGGCGATAGCCGTTGATGGCGAGAAACAAGCCGACGGCGAGAAACGCGGCGCGCTTGTTGCCATCGACAAAGGGGTGGTTTTTTGCCAGGCCGACGCCGTAAGTGGCGGCTAACTCAGCCAGGTCAGGCATACCGTAGGCGGCTAAATTGAGCGGGCGGGCGAGTGCTGAGTCGAGCAAGCCGTCGTCACGCAACCCCGGCAGGCCGCCATGCTCGGCAAGGCTCTCACGGTGCAGCAAAAGCAATACGCGTTTGTCTACCCAGCGGGCAACGTCACTCATTTGGCGAGTGCGTGGAATGTGTCGCGAAACTCACGCATGAAGTCACGGCCAAGGTCAAGTTGATCGGCGAGTGTTGGGTCATAGGGCGTGATTTGAAAGCCTTCGGGCGTTTCGGAGAGATGAATCGTGTCGCCCTTTTCCAGTTTCAACGCGGCGAGTGCTTCTTTGGGTAAAACGACGCCCACAGAGTTGCCGATCTGGGTGAG
>JAUSQB010000381.1 GCA_030652715.1 Rugosibacter sp. | reverse complement strand
GTGATCAGCGTTTTCATCTGTTTGGGCGTCAGATTTTGCGCTTCGTCGATAATGAGAAACTTGTTGAGGAAAGTGCGCCCCCGCATGAAATTGAGCGATTTGACCTTGATTCGACTACGAATCAAATCCATCGTAGCCGCACGCCCCCAATCGCCGCCGTAGGTGCTGCCAGACGCACCACCAGACGTGCTGCCGGACGTGCCTGCAGGATCGATGGAAGGATTATTCAACACGTCAAGGTTATCTTCCAGCGCCCCCATCCATGGGGTCATTTTTTCCTCTTCTGTTCCCGGCAAAAACCCAATGTCTTCGCCCACGGGAACAGTCACGCGGGTGATGATGATTTCAGAAAACCGCTTGCTCTCCAAAGTCTGCGTTAAGGCCGCAGCCAGCGTCAATAATGTTTTTCCAGTCCCTGCCTGACCCAGCAAAGTGACAAAATCGATGTCCGGATTCATCAGCAGATTCAAGGCGAAATTTTGCTCGCGATTTCTGGCTAAAACACCCCATACGGCATTTTTTCCATGGCTGAAATCAGTCAGCGTTTCCAGTTCCGCCGTCTTGCCAGCGCCGACTTTTACCCACGCTTGAAAAGGCTGCGGTTCATCCTGCCAGACAAATTCGTTCACCAGCAAATCAGGGCACAGCGGACCCTGAACACGGTAATAAGTGCGGCTATCTTTTTTCCATGATTCCAGGCCCTTGCCATGCGTTTCCCAGAAGTCCGGCGGCAACTCGCTCGTGCCGGTGTAGAGCAGATCGGTGTCTTCGAGCACCTTGTCGTTAAAATAATCCTGCGCTTCCAAACCCAGGGCGCGCGCCTTGACACGCATGTTGATGTCTTTGGAAACCAGGATCACCGGCCGCTGGGGAAATGTCTGGCCGAGATGCATCACCACGCCGATGATCTGGTTATCCGCCTTGGCAGTAGGCAGCGCGATGGGCAATACGCTGTTAATCGCTTCTGTCTGCAAAAAAAGATGTCCCGTGGCCAACCCGCGCGACACCTCATCAAGATGAATGCCTGCGGCCATATTGTGCTCGGCACCACTCACAATCTCGTCCAGCATGCGGCTCGCTTGACGCGCATTGCGCGCAACTTCTGTCATGCCTTTTTTATTGGCATCCAATTCTTCTAACACCATCATGGGCACGAAAATGTCATGCTCTTCAAAACGATAGAGCGACAAGGGATCGTGCATCAGCACAT
>JAUSQB010000380.1 GCA_030652715.1 Rugosibacter sp. | reverse complement strand
CTCACCGAAATCGGCCTGGGTCAATCATCCGCTGTCGGTATCGGTGGCGACCCGATCAATGGTTTGAAGCATATCGATGTGATGCGCATGTTCAACGACGACCCGGATACCGATGCGGTCATCATGATCGGCGAAATTGGCGGCCCGGATGAAGCCGACGCCGCGCTGTGGTGCAAAGACAACATGAAAAAACCCATCGTCGGCTTCATCGCTGGCGTAACGGCTCCTGCGGGCAAGCGCATGGGCCACGCCGGTGCGTTGATTTCCGGCGGTGCGGATACGGCAGAGGCCAAGCTGGCGGTTATGGAGGATTGCGGTTTCAAGGTGACGCGTAATCCGTCAGAAATGGCTAAATTGTTGAAAGCCATGCTGTAAAGGGTAAAGACCGGTATCCCAAGGATATTTTCCTGCCGGGGGCGACTTTGCAGCCTCTGACGAAGTACGCTGGCAATAAGTTGAAAGCATCAGAAAACCCCATTCCAGCGCAGGCTGGGGCGGGGTTTTTGTTTTGTGTGGTCTGTATATCGCCCGGCGCTCGAAAGCTCTGGCATTTCAAACTTCTTTTAGCCTGATACCTGGAGCACAGGCAATGAGTCATAGTCATTTTTACTGGCGCTTATTAAATAAATTGACGCAGTTCCGTTGGAACTGCAAGAATGACGCCTGTATTCAGAATAGTCGGTATCTGCGGCGTTCCCTCGTATGATTCCAGGATAATCAGGGGTGTAAGGATTTAAGTCATCAAATATCCAGGATCGTTCAGCGCACCCAGGTTCCCAGCTGGAATAATTGTATCTACGGAGATAATAATGCAGATGGATTCAGTGCTTGAAATAGTGACTCGGACCGACCCGGGCAAGGTTCGACCAAATAACGAGGATGCTGTTTTGGTAAATGCTGCATGTGGTATTGTCATTCTTGCTGATGGCATGGGCGGCTATAACGCAGGCGAAGTTGCCAGTGGCATGGCAACTGCGATGCTGGGGGAGCATCTGAAAAAAGCCTTTGCTAAACGGGAAGTGGGTGCCTCGCTGGCCACAGCACTATCCTCGATGCACGCCACACTGGAAGTCGGCGTTGCAGAGGCGAATCGCGCCATTTTTTCGGCAGCACAAAGTCACGCGCAATATGCCGGGATGGGAACCACGCTGGTCATTGGGGTGTTTCAAGGCAATCAGCTAACAGTAGCGCATATTGGCGATTCGCGTGCGTATCGTTTGCGAGAAGAGGATTTTATTCAAATTACGCGTGATCACTCGTGGCTGGAAGAGCAAATTGCCAATGGATTATTAACCCGCGAGCAGGCGCAATTGTCGCGCAACAAAAATCTGGTGATGCGTGCCGTAGGTGTCGATGCGCAAGTCTCCATCGAGCTCCATGATTTTGAAGTGCTCAATGACGATATCTATCTGTTTTGTTCTGACGGACTGAATGATATGGTGCCCGATAAAGAGATTGCAAAGACATTGAATGCGCTGTCAGCCAATCTCGATCTGTGTGCATTGCAGTTGATACAATTGGCAAACGAGAATGGCGGACGTGATAATGTTTCAGTTATTTTGGTCAGAGTAAAAAAATCGATCCCAGCATCAGGCGCGGCTTCTCTTCGCTGGTGGCATCGTCTCTTAACCTGGTTCAAGTAATGTCGTTTTGTGAAGGAAGAAAAGAATGTCCAAACTCATACTCAGTCTTGATGGTTCGATTCTTAAAGAAATTCCGCTGACCAAAGAGCGAACCACCATCGGGCGTAAATCACATAACGACATTCAGATCGATAATCTGGCGATCTCGGGTGAACACGCCGCTATTATTACGATCTATAACGACTTCTTTTTGGAAGATATCAATAGTACCAATGGCACTTTTGTGAATGGCCAGCAGATCAAAAAGCATTTATTAAAGACTGGCGATGTCATTGCCTTGGGCAAATACAACCTCAAGTATGTCAATGATGCTGCGCAAGCGCCCCATGATGAGGATTTTGAACGCACCATGATTTTTCGACCTGGCACCGCCGCGATGGCTGCGGCTATGCCAGCATCGGCAGAAAGTCATGGCGTAACGCATGGTAAGGCCGATGTGCCGACGGCCAGCATGCTGACGCAGCCATCTGCAGCGCAAGCGTCCATGTCGGCTTCTTCATCACCGGCTGCGCAATCGTCAGCTGGCGTTGAACCTGCTGTCGTTCTGCCGTTAGGTGTCATCCAGATACTTTCCGGCAGCAATGCCGGTAAAGAACTGGAGCTGACAAAAAATGTCACTACGCTGGGTAAGCCCGCAGTTCAAGTTGCAGTCATTGCGCGTCGGCCACAGGGCTATTTTATTACCCACGTCGAGGGTGCAAAATTTCCTGTCATCAACGGCATCACGATAGGTGTTCAGGCGCAGGCGCTCAGAGATCACGATGTCATTGAGTTGGCAGGGATCAAAATGACCTTCTTTTTGAAAAGTTGATGTCAGTGCTCCAACTCAGCTGCACCGATGTCAACAGCATTTGGCATTTTCTGGATGAAGAGATCTCTGCTATCCATGCATAACTCCTCAATCCGGAGTGGTGGACGGAGCCGCGAAAAATCGATATGAAAATACGTGTACTCGGTTGTAGCGGAGGTATTGGCAGCAGCCATTTACGTACAACGTCATTTCTGGTTGATCACGACATTCTGATTGATGCAGGTACTGGTGTGGGCGATCTATCCATGGCCGAGTTAAGGCAGATTGATCATGTGTTCGTTACGCATTCCCACTTGGATCATGTCACATCGCTGGCTTTTATGGTCGATGCTGTTGGTGATATGCGAGATCGGCCGCTGATCGTTCACGCAACGGATGCCACGATTCGCATTCTGCGCGAGCATATTTTTAACTGGCTGATTTGGCCTGACTTTAGTCAGATGCCAAGTGACAAACCATTTCTTGCTTACTCGCCTGTCAGTGTGGCAGAAACGGTTACGATCAATGGCCGCATGATTACCGCGCTACCTGCATGTCATACCGTGCCTGCTGTGGGCTATCAGCTGGATTCTGGCAATGCGAGTCTGGTTTTTTCTGGAGATACAGGCCCTTGCCCTGAGTTTTGGGAATACGTCAATAAAATTCAAAACCTGCGTTATTTATTCATCGAATGCGCTTTTCCTGATCAGGAAAGAGCGCTTGCCATTAAGTCATTACATCTTTGTCCGAGCTTGCTGATGCAAGAATTAGTTCACTGGAAAAATGACGCAGAAATTTTCATTACCCACCTGAAACCTGGAAAAATCGAGATGACCACGCAGGAACTTGCAGATCATGGAGAGACATATCAT
>JAUSQB010000373.1 GCA_030652715.1 Rugosibacter sp. | reverse complement strand
TATAGGCATTTTTTCCTCCTTATGGAATATTTCGCTGAGCTGAAGTGTGTTTCTTAAATCTGCTTAATACGCAGTGTAAGCCGTCTTGCTGCGGGTAAAAAACTCTATGGCTTGCGCACCCTGCTCTTTTGAGCCATAGCTTGAGGCTTTGCTGCCGCCAAAGGGAACATGATAATCTACACCCGCCGTAGGAAGATTTACCATGACCATACCCGCCTGTGCATTCCGCTTGAAGTGCATGGCAGTTTTCAGCGCAGTAGTACATATCCCCGCAGACAGACCAAAATCGCTGTCATTGGCAATTTCCAGCGCGTGGTCATAGTTATTTGCCGGAATGACGCAGGCAACGGGGCCAAATATTTCTTCTCGTGCAATGCGCATGGCATTGTCTGCGTCAATAAAGAGTGCCGGGTTCAGGTAATACCCTTCCGCTGATCTTTTCAGCCTGTCGCCACCAAAAACCAGACGTGCTCCTTCTCCCTGCCCCAGCGCGATATAGCGTAAATTCTTGTCCAGTTGCTGTTGATCAACCACAGGACCGATGTCGCTAGTAGCCGCTCGTGCGTCACCTATATTGAGCTCCCGCAGGCGATTTATCAGCGCATCGACAAATGTCTTATGGATATTTTTAGTTACGATCAAGCGGGATGAGGCGGTGCACCGCTGACCCGCCGAGAAGTAGGCTCCATTTATCGCGCAATTGACGGCAGTTTCCAGATGCGCATCGTCCAGCACGATCAGCGGGTTTTTCCCGCCCATTTCCAGTTGCAGTTTAGTCAGACGTTGCATTGCGGCTTGCGCAATCTTTTTGCCTGTCGCAACAGAGCCGGTAAAGCTGATGGCATTGATTTGATCAGACTCAATCAAGGTTTGCCCGACATCGCTCCCTGCGCCCATCACCAGATTGAACACCCCGGCGGGTAATCCGGCTCTGCTGATAATTTCTGCCAACGCCCAGGCACACCCAGGCGCCAGCTCGGAAGGTTTAAACACCACACAATTGCCATAGGCCAGCGCCGGGGCAATTTTCCATGCAGGAATGGCAATGGGGAAATTCCACGGCGCTATCAACCCAACCACGCCCACCGGTTCACGCAGGACTTCCACTTCACATCCTGGCCGCACCGAAGCGATGGACTGACCGCCCATGCGCAGTGCTTCGCCTGAAAAAAATTTGAATATCTGCCCGGCCCGCAGTACTTCTGCGCTGGCTTCTGCCAGCACTTTGCCTTCCTCGCGAGCCAAAAGATCAGCCAATTCAGCACGTCGTTGAACAATCTCTGAACCAATCTGATCCAGTGCATCGGCCCGGGTTTGAATGCTTGACTTTCCCCATGCCGGAAACGCCTGGTGTGCGGCAGCCACCGCCTGGTTCACCAGCGCGGCATTTGCCCAGCCATAGTCACCAATATGATCATTGATATCCGACGGGTTAATGTTCGGGCAAGAGACCTCGCTCTCGATCCACTGGTGATTAATGTAATGAGGTTTCATATTATTTTTCAGGGTTATTTTCAGGCGGCAACAATGGGTAGCCACGGCCTGCATAATCAAAGCCACCTATGCGATGCTCTGTAACACCTACGTGCGTTGGAGCAGCGTAATACGCCCGAATCTCGATAATCAGGCCGTCTTCGGTAAAGCGATACCATTCGTCCCCGCGCAATAACTGCTCGCTCTTTTTCTTAAAGTGACTCCATTCAATCACCGCTTGATGGTTTTCCGTGTCACCCGCAAAATTATCCACAGTCCAGTAAGAGCCGAGGTCATTAACACAGCTAACCCAGCAATCTGCAATCGCTTCAGCACTTCTTAAAACACCGAAAGGACTCCCTTCCGGAAAATAATGCGTACCTTCAGGAATGAAAAATGACATGATTTTCTCTTTATCTGCCCGGTTGCAGGCAGAAAAATAATCCCGGATTGTGGTTTCCATCTGTGTTCTGGAAATAGCCATGAGTTCATTACTCCTTTAATATGAAACAACATCCTATCGGTATAGCGTTCAAGCAATGAAATTATTTTTCGCTACGTTTTTTCATTTACTTTGTCCAGCGATCGGCAGCTGATTCGTCGGCATCACGCGCTTCTACCCATTGGCCATGGTGAGTAGTTTCTTCCTTTTTCCAGAAGGGGGCTTTGGTCTTCAAAAAATCCATGATGAATTCACAAGCAGCAAAGGCCGACCCGCGATGCGATGCGGCAACAACCACCAGAACAATTTGCTCACCCGTCACCAGTCGGCCGATGCGGTGTATTACCCGTACAGCTTGCAAATCCCAGCGTGATTTTGCTTGCGCCACAATCTCGGCGAGGGCTTTTTCTGTCATGCCGGGATAATGTTCCAGCGTCATGGCATTGATCTTCTCCCCGGCCAAAGGATCGGCACGAACCAGGCCGATGAAACTGGCAATCGCGCCAATGTCATCGCGTCCTTTGGTTATCGCGACAATTTCCTGACCACAATCAAAATCAGCCGCCTGTATAGTCACCGACACGGCCTTACCCTCCAGTCACGGGCGGGAAAAAGGCGACTTCATCGCCTGCTTGCAGAAGAGTGTCTGGCCCTGCCATTTTCTGATTCACCGCTGCCCGAAGGTTTTTTGTAGTGACCAGCGCAGTCCATGGCGAACCACGCGCGGCCAGCAACTCACGTAACGCGGCAACCGTGTCCACCCCCGCAGGCAACTCCAGATGTTCTGTCGCAACGCCTAATGCCTCGCGCAGCCCGGCAAAATACAACAGCTGGATACTCATGATATTTATCCCAACGCGTTGAAATCAATAAAGCGCACGATATCCCCCGGCTCAATGGCTTGCCCTGGCAGATTATCAATCAATCCATCGGCCCATGCGCAAGAGGTGAGCACCGCTGAACCTTGCTGCGGATATAAGCTGAGCCCGCCTTGGTCGTTGATACGCGCTCGTAAAAATTCACGCCGCGCATCCCCCTTCCACGCAAAATCAGCACGCAAATGCAGCACGCGAGGCGTCACACAAATTGCGCCCTGCATGGCCAAAATGAAGGGGCGCACCAGCATGAGAAAAGTCACAAAACTGGCGACGGGATTGCCGGGCAGGCCAATAAATTGCGTCTTACCATGCTCTCTCGCCGGCCGAAAAGCGGACTGTCCAGAGACGGATTCAAAGCTTCGCGCCGTCTCGCCAGCACCGACTTTTTTAACAGACCGATTAACCCAGCCAAACGCAAACGGCTTGCCAGGCTTGATCGCAATTTTCCACAAATCCAGCACACCTTCGGCGCTCACTGCGGCTTTCACATGATCTTCTTCGCCCACTGAAACGCCGCCACTGGTCAAAATCAAATCATTCTCCTGCGCCGCTGCACGCAATGCGGCACGCGTGGCATCCAGACTATCAGACACAATACCCATATCGGCAACGACACAACCAAGCCCTTCCAGCAGCGCATGCAGCATGGTGCGGTTCGAGTTGTAAATGCCGCCGGGCTTGAGTGGCTCGCCGGGCATGGTGAGCTCATTACCTGTTGAAAACAACGCCACGCGCAACGGACGAAACACACATAATTCCGCTGTGCCTACCGATGCCGCCAAACCCAGATGCGCTGCGGTCAGGCGCGTGCCGGCAGCAATGACTTCTGCGCCTGTGGCAATATCCTCGCCACATCGCCGAATGGCTTGGCCTGGCTTCGGTACCGCATTCACGATCACAGCATCGCCATCCTGCGTGCAGAACTCTTGCATGACTACCGCGTCCGCCCCCGCCGGAATTGGCGCGCCAGTAAAAATACGTGCGGCCGTTTGCGGCACTAACGCCTGGCCGACATTTCCCGCTGCAATACGTTGCGAGATGGGCAGTCGCGTACCGAGTGCAGGAACATCGGCACACCGAACGGCATAGCCATCCATCGCGCTGTTATCCAGCGGCGGCACATTGAGCGACGCGACGAGGCTGTTTGCCAATATCCGTCCCCGTGCCGCACCAGTCGGCACGGATTCGGTTTCGGTCACTGCCTGCGCTTGCGCCAACAGGCGTCCTGATGCGTCATCAAAACTTAAAATCGTCATACCAATCCTTGATGCTGAAGAATGAATTCGGCAATCACTGCCGAGTTATTTAATAGCAACACCGGGCGCTGCGTGAGCCTCGCAACAACCTCAGGCTCATCGGTGGCGACCGCCACAATATGCTCGTTATCATCCGTGGCAATCAACGGCTTGCCCACCGCAGGCCGGTGCACTTCGAGCTTGGGCACAGGCATGTGTTTAAAGCCTTCCACCAGCACCAGATCGCAATCTGAAAAACGGGCAATCTGTTCTTCAAAGCTAGGTTCCGGTGCATCGCGCAATTCATGCATCAACGCCCAGCGCTGGCCGGAGACAAGCAATACTTCAGCGCATCCCGCCTCGCGCAAACGATACGAATCCTTGCCGGGCCGGTCAATATCAAAATGATGATGCGCATGCTTGAGCAGCGAGACGCGCAAACCCGCCGCGACAAACCGCGGGATCAGCGCTTCGAGCAAAGTCGTTTTACCTGCGCCCGAATAGCCTGCAAAACCGAACACCTTCATGCGGCATCCTGCCTGCATGGTACGGCGAGCACTGGCGCGAAGCCACCGCCAGGCGTGCGAAAGTTGGTGGTCTGCCCCGCCCACAGCCGCGCAGCAATCAGCTGCACATGTCCGGCATATACGTAGTTGCGCAAATCAATCTTGAGTTCAACAGGTGTCTCGCCCATCTGCAACATGCGCTGCGAGGGCGGCACCAGCGCCTGGGCAACCGTATCGCCTGCCAGCACCTCTTCGAAAACGCGCTTGGTGATCTTGTCGCCACGATAGGCTGCCTTGGCGCCATAACCTGTGGCGGGCTTGAAAAACAGTTGCCGCCGACGCGCCCAGAAGTCTGCCGCGCGTTCCGCTGTCACTCGTTCCGTGTGCGGAATACCCGCAGCCAGCACGCCGCGAGTTGCCTCATCGACACCCCAGGATGTCAGTAGATCAGCGTCGGAGAGCGCAACAAGATTGCGCTTGTCGGCATACAGCGCATGCGCGCGCGGATGCGGCGTAATCACTGCGGCGTCGGCAAGATAGGCTGCGCGCAACGCGGCGCTTGCAGGCTCGGCAAGAGAGAAATCCGTGAGCCGGTTGTAGACCAAATCAATTCTCGTCGTCCCATGCCATAGTGCACCGTCGCGAAAGGCCAGATCAGCCGGATCGCAAATCACGGCTTCAATGCCCGCCTCTGCAAACAACCGCTGGAACAGTAAAAACTCGGGATAAAGATACTGCGACTGCGGCGCAAGATCGACTATGGCAACAGTCATCAATGATAAGTTATGCGTAGCGGTATCTTTGAATGTTTGAACCCGCTGCTGGGCAGAGCCGTCTCTGGACAGTAGGACGGCGTTGGTGATACGGCGAACATGACCTGCCCCAGCCTGCCATTCCGCACGAAACATGTCGAGAAACATCTGCTCCGGCGTGGCATGCGCCA
>JAUSQB010000370.1 GCA_030652715.1 Rugosibacter sp. | reverse complement strand
GCAAACGTGGCCACCGGCACCCCTTTGGGCATCTGCACGATGGAAAGCAGGGAATCCAGGCCTTGCAGATGCTTGGAGGGCACGGGCACACCCAGCACCGGCACGGAAGTTTTGGCCGCCAGCATGCCCGGCAGGTGGGCTGCACCACCGGCACCGGCGATGATGGCGACAAGACCCCGCTCGCGCGCCGTCGCGGCATAGTCGAACAACAGATCAGGCGTGCGGTGTGCCGAAACAACGCGCGCTTCGAAAGGAACACCGAATTCTTCCAGCACGCCAGCGGCAGCCTGCATCACGGGCCAGTCCGAATCCGAACCCATGACAATGCCGACCACGGGAAGGTTTTCGCTCATTTTTTTAGTCATGTTCTCTCCGTTTTGAGTTCGTCCGATTGATCGGTGCTTTCATTCAGCCGCATGATGGGCGCAAATTCCCGTTGCCGCACCAGGCAACGCTGCAAGGCACGCCCGGCGCGCTCGGCAGCACGGTCAATGGCCACATAAAGATCAGCCTCGGTATCCTCGATCACCACCTCCGGCAGCCCTTTCAAACGCAGTTCAAGGTGGCAGCGCTTATCCTCGCCGCCACGCGGGCCGTTAATGTCGGAAAGACGCACAACCACCCGCACGATATGGCCGTCACCACAATTCAGGCTGTAGGCCAGCCGTTTCCTCACGTAGTCGCGCAAACCATCGGTAAGATCGAAACTGCGACACTGAATGTCCATCTGCATGACTGTCTCCGTATGAAGAGTATCGGAATTCGACAGCGCCATGATAGCCATTCTTTTTCATCAAGAAAATTCGTTTATTATTTGCGAATCGTTCGTTATTCACGAAGTATTGGATCATCATGCTCAATTACCGGCAATTGCATTACTTCCATGCTGTAGCCAAGGCAGGCGGCATGGTGCGTGGTGCTGAACAACTGCACCTCACGCCACAGACCCTCTCCGGACAAATCGCCCAACTGGAAGAAAAACTGGGGGTAGCCCTGTTCCGCCGCACGGGACGGCGACTGGAACTGACCGAAGCTGGGCGTCTGGCCCTGTCTTATGCTGACGAAATATTCCAGGTCGGCAACGAGCTCGAAGAAACATTGCGCAATCGCCAAGGGGAGCGCCCATTTCTGTTCCGGGTAGGCATCGCCGACGTGGTACCCAAGTTCATCGCCTACCGGCTGCTGGCACCGGCGTTGGGGCTGCCCGAACCGGTGCGCATGGTATGCCGGGAAGACAAGTTCGAGCGGCTGCTGGCCGAACTCGCCATTCACCGGCTGGACATGGTGCTGGCCGACCGGCCCTTGCCACCTGGCATGGACGTGAAAGGTTACAGCCACCTGCTGGGTGAATGCGGACTGACATTTTTCGCTGCGCCCGAGCTTGCGCCAAGGCTCAAAGGCGAATTCCCGCGCCTGCTTGACGGTGCGCCGCTGCTGATTCCCGGCGAGGACAGCGCGATACGCGCCCCGCTGCTGCGCTGGTTGCGCGGCCAGAACATCCACCCGCGGCTGGTTGGCGAGTTCGACGATGGCGCGCTGATGAAGTCCTTTGGCCAGGCTGGTGCGGGCGTATTTTCCGCACCCACAGCCATCGCCGCCGAGGTGGCGGCGCAATACGGCGTGGTATCCGTGGGTCACACCGAAGCCATCAACGAGCACTTTTTCCTTATCACGGTGGAACGCAAACTCAACCATCCAGCAGCGCTAGCGGTGAGCGAAGCCGCTCAGCAAGGACTGTTCACCGCCAAGGAAACGCTGCACAAGCAACCGTAAAGCACAGCGCCACCAGTGAATCAAGACAAAATCGTGACCTGAAAGGAACGCCCATCCTGGTGTCCATTGCAGCAGATACTACCCATCACCCAGAAAAGCCCATACCGGAAATTCATGCGGTTAGCAACATCCTTGGCTGAGTGTTGTACTATAATGCCCTCGCAGGCAATGCCGGTTGGCCTGCGATTCGGCATTCCGCCGCACAGCATTTTCAAGTCTTTCGCTGCCTGAACCGGTTCCCCTCACAAGGGCAGGCCGATTCAGGAGTTCCATTGAACAACCCCATAGTGCCACAAACTACAGATGAAACATCTGTAGTCGCCGTCTCGCCAGAGCCGACTATTTCAACCCCATTGCCAGCCACATTTGACGCCTTGGGCCTCATCCCCGAGCTCCTTCGCGCCGTCAAGGACACAGGCTACACCTCGCCCACGCCGATCCAGGCACAGGCCATTCCCATCGTTTTGGCTGGCCACGATGTCATGGGCGGCGCACAAACTGGTACTGGCAAGACCGCAGGCTTCACCCTGCCCTTGCTGCAACGCCTGGCACCCTACGCCACTTCCTCACCTTCGCCTGCCAAACATCCCGTACGCGCGCTGATCCTTGCCCCCACGCGCGAACTGGCGATGCAGGTACATGAAAGCGTCGTCACCTATAGCAAACACTTGCCGCTACGCTCGGTGTGCATTTATGGCGGTGTGGATATCAAGCCGCAAATTGCCGAGCTGCGTGAAGGCCGCGAAATTGTGGTGGCCACGCCGGGTCGGCTGCTCGACCACGTGCAGCAAAAAAGCGTGAGCTTCAATTCCGTTGAAGTCCTGGTGCTGGATGAGGCCGACCGCATGCTGGACATGGGCTTCATGCCCGACATCCGGCGCATCCTGGCCATGCTGCCCACGGCACGCCAGAGCCTGTTGTTCTCCGCCACGTTTTCTACGGAGATCAAAAAGCTGGCGGACTCCATGTTGAAGTCGCCCCAGTTAATTGAAGTCGCCCGCCGCAATGCCGTGAGCGAAACCATCACCCACCGCGTGTATCCCGTGGCCAGCGACTTGAAACGCCACCTGCTGGTCAAGCTGCTCACGCAAGAAGACATGCGTCAGGTGCTGGTGTTTGTCGGCACCAAGTTCGGCGCGAGCCGCCTGGCGTTGCATCTGGCCCGGCAAGGCATTGCGGCAGACGCCATTCATGGCGACAAAAGCCAGGCGCAACGCACCGAAGCGCTGGAAGACTTCAAATCTGGCAAGATTCGCGTGCTGGTTGCCACCGACGTTGCCGCGCGAGGTCTGGATATTGACGAATTGCCGCACGTCATCAATTACGAGCTGCCACACACGGCGGAAGATTACATCCATCGCATCGGCCGTACGGGCCGCGCAGGCAAGCTGGGTGTAGCAATCTCGCTCTTCGCCCCGGAAGAAACCGAGCGCCTGCGCGATATTGAAAAACTCATCAACCGTCCGATCACGCGCGCTGACAGCAGCATCCTCACTCAAGATGCCGATACCCCAGATGCATCCAGCCATCATGCAGAAGATCGGGGTGCAAGACGCCATAGCAACTTTAGCAAGCCTGACAGCCATGATCGCTCACTGCGCTCAGGCCGGCCCGAGCGCAGTGAGCACACCGAGCGCCCCATTCGGCCCAAAGAACGCCTGGAAAAACCGCGCGATCATCGTCCTGCTGCCGGATCTGCGCCAGCATTTAGTGCCCAGACTAAACATTTGCCCAAACTTGATTTCGACCCCACCCAGCCCTACGAAAACAAAGTCAGCACCGCAACAAGTACAGTGACAACAAAATCAGCGGCTACCCGCCATAAACGTACCGTGGCAGCGCTGTTGGGTGGCTTGAGCAAAAAGTAAGCAAACGATTCTTGAATCTGCCGCAATAAAAAGCCCGCACAGTTTTGCAATGCGGGCTTTTTTGCTGCTGCGTTTTAGTCAAACGTAAATCAGGCTGCCACTTGCGTCGGGATTTTTTTGCTGTGATGCGTGATGCGGTTTTTTGCATCCACATACACAAGGTCCGGCTCAAAATTCGCCAGTTCAATCTCGTTCATCGTCGCGTAGCTGGCGATGATCAATAGATCTCCCGGCGCTGCCTTGCGTGCAGCGGCACCATTGACTGAAATGGTGCCTGTGCCGCGCTCAGCACGAATCGCGTAAGTAGTAAAACGATCGCCATTGTTCACATTGTAAATATCGATCTGCTGGTATTCCTTGATATCCGCTGCGTCAAGCAGATTTTCATCAATCGCACAGGAACCTTCGTAGTGCAGCTCGGCTTGTGTCACCGTGACACGGTGAATTTTTGATTTCAGCATCATGCGCTGCATTGTCAATCCTTTCTCATGCAAAGGGGAGGCACACCACATTGGGACATTTCACATCGCCACATCAACCGCTGGCGCATTCATTCGCTACTGGCACACCACCGGCATGAGCGCATCGCAGTGGCCTAAACTTCCAGATTATCAATGAGGCGCGTACTGCCTAAACGCGCAGCCGCCAACACCACCAACCCGGAATCGTGAACGGGCGTGCATTGTAAATCAAGTTTTTTACGCAATGCAACATATTCCGTCAACCAGCCATGGGCCTTCAATTCAGTCATCGCCTCTTGTTCAAGCTGCTTGTAGTCAAGGTTTCCTGCGCGCACGGCAACGGCCACCTGCGTTAACACCTGAAACAGGCGCGGCGCTTCAAGCCGCTCTGCCGCTGACAAATACCCATTGCGCGACGACAGTGCCAAACCATCATCCGCACGCACCGTCTCGCCACCAATGACTTTTACAGGCAGATTAAAGTCCGCCACCATGTTGCGAATCACCATCAACTGCTGGTAATCCTTCTTGCCGAACAAGGCCGCATGGGGCTGAGTGATCTGCAGCAGTTTTAACACCACCGTCGCCATGCCGCGAAAATGACCGGGGCGAAATTCGCCATCCAGAATGTTCGCCTGCTCCGCTGGCGGCTCCACATAATAAGTTTGCGGCTGCGGATACATCTCCGCCTCATCCGGGGCAAACAGATGATCGACGCCTGCGGCCTCTAACTGCGCGCAATCCGCCGCAAAGGTGCGCGGATATTTCTCAAAATCCTCACCCGGGCGGAATTGCAGGCGATTGACGAAAATCGTGGCGATCACCACATCAGCATGATCCCTGGCCTGACGCATCAAGGAAATATGCCCGGCATGCAGGTTGCCCATAGTGGGCACGACAGCCACGCGTTGTGCAGG
Organism: Rugosibacter sp.; assembly: GCA_030652715.1. Classification (GTDB taxonomy): domain Bacteria; phylum Pseudomonadota; class Gammaproteobacteria; order Burkholderiales; family Rhodocyclaceae; genus Rugosibacter. The sequence goes on along the minus strand of JAUSQB010000370.1, from coordinate 426 downwards.
TTCTATCGTATTTCCTGCTGCTGCACGTGCCGCGCGCAGGCTGGCAATGGTTGCGTGCACCTGCATCAGTAACAATGCTCCGGTGCAGGAAAGCTGCCATCCTTGACGGCCTCAACATACGCAGTGACTGCACCGTCGATGCTTTTCGCCTCGGCCATGAAGTCTTTCACGAAGCGGCCTTTCTTGCCGGGATACACACCCAGCATATCGTGCAGCACCAGTACCTGGCCATCGCAATCCTTGCCTGCACCTATGCCTATCGTGGCGCACACTTGCAGCAACCGCGTAATGTCTCCGGCAAGATCAGCAGGCACCATTTCCATCACCATCAGGCTCGCACCCGCGCCTTCCAACGCCAGCGCATCGGCCTTCATGCGTGCGGCGGCCGCTTCTCCCCTGCCCTGCACGCGGTAGCCGCCCAGCGCA
>JAUSQB010000366.1 GCA_030652715.1 Rugosibacter sp. | reverse complement strand
GTGTGGCTGGATGGCATGGAAGTCACCCAATTCACTTATTTTCAGGAAGTCGGCTCGCTCGTCTGCCGCCCTGTGCTGGGCGAGATCACCTACGGCATCGAGCGTCTGGCGATGTATCTGCAAGGGGTTGAGAACGTGTACGACCTGGTGTGGTCGCCGGGGGTGACGTATGGCGACGTGTATCACCAGAATGAAGTGGAGCAATCCACCTACAACTTTGAGCATTCGGATGTGGATTGGCTGTTTGCCCAGTTCGGCAAATTTGAATCCGAAGCCCACCGCCTCATTGGTTTGAATCTTCCCCTGCCCGGTTTCGAGATGGTCATGAAAGCCTCGCACAGTTTTAACTTGCTGGACGCGCGCGGCGCGATCTCCGTCACCGAACGTGCCGCTTACATTGGTCGCGTGCGTGCCTTGGCGCGTGAAGTGGCGCAAGCTTATTACGATTCGCGCGAGCGGCTGGGCTTTCCCATGCTCAAAGGAGAAGCCGCATGAAGGCGACACTGTTAATTGAGCTATTGACTGAAGAGCTGCCGCCCAAGTCACTCACCAAACTCGGCCTGTCGTTTCTGGAGCAGATGCAAAAATCGCTCGCTGACGCAGGGTTTATTGCGCCAGATAACACTGGTCAATACTTTGCCACGCCGCGCCGTTTGGCATTGGAATTTAAGGATTGCCTGGAAACCCAGCCGGATCGCACGATAGAAAAAAAAGGCCCAGCAGTTTCCGCAGGAGTCGGCGCTGACGGCACGGCAACCAAAGCGCTGGAGGGCTTCATGCGCGGCGCGGGGGTGGCTTTCGCGCAGTTGGAAAAAATCAGCGATGGCAAAACCGAGTACTTCGCCATCCGCCTGCATAAACCCGGCGAGCGTCTTGATGCGGTGCTGGGGCAGTTGGTTGAAGCGGCGCTGAAAAAACTCCCCGTGGCCAAGCTCATGCGCTGGGGTAACAGCGAAGTGCAATTTGTGCGGCCGGTGCATGGCTTGGTGCTGCTGCATGGCACGCGCGTTGTACCCGGCGCAGCACTGGGGCTAACGAGCGGCAATACCACGCGCGGCCATCGCTTTATGAGCGCGGGCGAGATCACCCTGTCCAACGCGAATGATTACGCCGCGACGCTGGAACAGCAAGGCCGCGTGATGGTCTCGTTCGAGCAGCGCCGCGAGAAGATCCGCGCCCAGCTCAATGCCGCCGCTGGCCAGCGGACTTGGCTACAGGACGATGCCTTGCTGGATGAAGTCACCGCGCTCGTGGAATACCCGGCGGTCTATGAAGCCGGGTTTGAAGCAGAATTTCTCGCCGTACCGCAGGAATGCTTGATCCTGACCATGAAGGCAAACCAGAAATACTTTCCGCTGATGGATAGTGCCGCAGCGGACGCCAAGCTCACCAACCGTTTTTTGGTCGTTAGCAACATGCAGGTTGCCGACCCATCGCACATCATCACCGGCAACGCGCGCGTGGTGCGGCCACGGCTGGCGGATGCAAAATTCTTTTTCGAGACGGACAAAAAAACGCCGCTCTCCGCGCGCATTGGCAAGCTCGCCAGCATCGTGTATCACAACAAGCTGGGCTCGCAAGGCGAACGGGTTGATCGCCTGATCAAATTATCTGCAGCGATTGCCCAGCGCTTGAATGCGGCCGGTTTGCCCACGGATATGGGTGAAGCCGAGCGCGCTGCGCTCTTGGCCAAAGCGGATCTGGTCACCGACATGGTGGGCGAATTCCCTGAACTGCAAGGCATCATGGGGCGCTATTACGCGCTGAACGACGGCGAATCCGCCGCCGTTGCCGCGGCGGTTGAAGCCCACTACCGCCCGCGTTTTAACGGCGACACTCTGCCCCAGGGCACGGTGGCTTCTACGGTGGCGTTGGCGGACAAGCTTGACGCGCTGATCGGCTTTTTTGGTATCGGCCAGATTCCGACGGGCGACAAAGACCCGTTCGGCCTGCGCCGTGCCGCGCTGGGCGTGCTGCGCATCCTGATGGAAACACCGCTGCCGGTGAGCCTCGCTGATCTGATCGAAGATGCTGCCGCAGGCTTTGAGCCGTCCTTATTAACCCATGAGTGCCGTATCGCCAGCGCCGAGTTTTTCCGCGAGCGTTTGCGCAACCTGTTGCGCGACGCAGGGCACGAGCCCAATGCCGTGGATGCCGTACTCGCCCAAAACCCCACGCGCATGGACGAGGTGCCGCAGCGCCTGGCCGCTGTCAAAACCTTTGCTTTGCTCCCTGAAGCGGCAGCGCTGGCAGCGGCCAACAAGCGCATTGGTAATATCCTGAAAAAATCGACGGAACAGGTCAGCAAAACAGTTAACTCGGCGTTGCTCCATGAGGCGGCAGAAAAAATCCTGTTTGCCGAAGTCGAAAAACTCACCCCGCTCATCAAAGCACAACTCGCCAAAAACGACTACACCACAGCCCTGAAAACACTGGCTAACGCGCGTCCGGCGGTAGACGCTTTTTTTGAAGGCGTGATGGTCAATGCAGACGACCCGGCGACTCGCACTAATCGTTTGGCACTGCTGGCACAGCTGTCCATGCTGATGAACTGCGTGGCGGATATTTCACGCTTGTCGAGCTAACCTTACGCCACCCAAATGCTCTGGCTCATCACGAAATATCTCGCTACTGCCACCGTGGTCGTTCTGGTGTCCGAACTCGCCAAGCGCAGCGACAAGCTCGGCGGCTTGGTTGCCGCGCTGCCGCTGGTGACAATTTTGACGCTCATCTGGCTGCAAATTGAAAATCAGCCTGAATCAAAAATAGCCAACCATGCCTGGTACACGTTTTGGTATGTCGTGCCCACGCTGCCGATGTTCCTGGCCTTTCCGCTGCTGCTGCCACGCCTAGGATTCTGGCTGACGCTGCTCGCCAGCGTGGTTATCACGGTCGTTTGCTTTGGCTTGTTTGCGCTTGCCGCTCGTCGCTTTGGCATTGAGTTGTTGTAGTGCAAGCAGCAGCAAACATCCGCCGTAATAAATAAGCCAATCAAGCCCGCTAAACCCAACGAATAGCCAGGACAGAAGGCCGTTTTCCTCGCCTTCTGCTGTCACCATAAAACATAAACTTGCACTGATATGAAACTGATTATTCTCGACCGCGATGGTGTGATCAATTTTGATTCCGCCCAGTTCATCAAATCACCTGACGAATGGAAACCCATTCCCGGCAGTTTGGCCGCCATTGCGCGGCTGAATCAGGCGGGTTATCGCGTAGTGCTAGCTACCAATCAATCCGGCGTGGGGCGCGGTTTGTTCGAGATGGATACGCTCAACGCCATTCACGAGAAAATGATCAAGTCTTTAGCGCAAGTTGGCGGGCGCATTGATGCCATATTTTTTTGCCCGCA
>JAUSQB010000229.1 GCA_030652715.1 Rugosibacter sp. | reverse complement strand
GCGCAGAGCCTGTGGTTACGATAGCGGCAATCACAAGGCCCAAGTATTTTTGTCTAAATTTCATGATGAAGTCTTTCCCATAATTGAATTTTGCTTGCTAACCCGTCATACGATTGGTAATGCGCAACTTGATCGGCTGCGGCAGGTTTTCCGGCACCGCCGTACGCATGGGGCCAAGATCGGTCAAGGCTGCCCGGATTGCACGGTCGGTGTCGGCATTGCCCGTGGAACCAACCAGCTCGGCCCGGCGAATAGCCCCGTCAGCACCAATCCAGACTTTCACCGTCACCCGATAATCGCTCTGCTTGAGCTTCCGATTGCGTGCCAGCTCGTCCTGAATATGCCGCTGCAGCGCGTTGGAAAAAAAAGCGAACTGCATGCCGCCACCGCCAGTACCGACTTTGCCGCCAATGTAATCATTTGCAACCGAACCCGCTGCGAATGGGCTGGGGCCGTCCCCAGCCGCACCCTCCATTTTCAGTTGCTGCGCCTCCTGGGGAACATCTACTGGCCTGGGCTGGTCCTGCTTGATGTCTTTAGTTTCTCTGGGCTGCTCTTTAGGCGGCGGTGGCGGAGGCGGTGGGGGCGTATCCGGCAACACGGTAATCCGGGTCACCTGTCTTTGATGCGTTGGCGCGCTCTTGCCCATGCCTTGCAACAAGTAGATAACAACAGCGACCGCCGCCACGACAAGCAATGCACCGCCAATCATGCGCCACCGGCGGCTGGCGTCGCTACGCGCCAGCTCTTCTTCGGCCAGACCACTCATATCGCACTCATCTCAATTACCGATGCGTGCAGTCACCAGACCCACGCCCTCAATCGCCAGCACATTCGCCATATCCACCACGGCAATCACCCGCGCGTATTGCGCCAAGGGGTCGCCCTTGATCATCACCGACATCTTCGCATCCCGCGCCTTGGCGGCGGCCAACTGGCTTTTCAACTCGTCCATGGTGACGCCTATCCCGTTGAGCAGCACCGCCCCTGTGGAAGTGATCTGCACAATTTTCACATCGTGCTTCTCGGTGCTGGGCTTGTTGCTGGGCTTGGGCAGCGTCATGGTAAAACCCTGCACGGTGGCTGTGGTCATCAGGATGAACACCACCAGCAACACATACACCAGGTCCAGCATCGGCGTGATGTTCATTGAATCGTAAGGCTTGGTATCCGATTGCACTTGCATGGCTACACACCCATCCGCTTGGTGACCAGACCGATTTCAAGAATATCCAGCCGCTTGCAGATTTCCAGCGCCTGCATCACCTTGTCATACTGGGCTTCAGCATCGCCCTTCAGCACCACCGGCAGCGCCGGGTTGGCTGCCTTGTACTGCGCCAGCCGCGCTTCCAGTTGTTCCATATCCACCGGGTAGGCATCCAGAAACACATTGCCTTCGCGCGTCACGGTAATCGCACGCGTTTGCGGTTTGGCCAAATTGCCCGTTGTCACCGTCTCCGGCGACTTGACTTTGACACCCTGCACCGAGGCCGTGGTCAGGATGATGAAAATAACCAATAGCACATAGGTGAGATCCAGCATCGGCGTGATGTTGATCTCGTCATACAACTCGTTATCGCCATGAACTTCAACTGACATAACCGACACCCGGTAAACAAAACGTCAAGCGGCTAAAACAGACCATTAAAAAACCCGGCTCAACGGCCATAGCTTTCCGCAATACGGGTAATGAATTCATCGACAAAAATCTGCATATCCGCCGAAATATTCTTGATTCTTGAGGCCAGATAGTTGTAGCCAAACAGCGCCGGAATAGCCACCGCAAGGCCCGCCACCGTGGCCAGCAAGGCAGCGGCGACACCCGGCGCAATGGCATTCACGTTCACGTCACCCGCCGCTGCAATTGCCGCGAAAACGATCATCACGCCCACCACCGTACCCAGCAAACCCAAAAAGGGGCCACCGGAAATCGCGATGGTCAGCAACACCATGTTGGCGCCCAGCTTGTGCGATTCGCGCACCTGCTCAGCATCCACCGACGCCTTGATTGCGTTGATGGACGCATCGCCCAGGCTTACCTGCCCTTGCGCATCGGTACGTTTTTTCACCTCGCGAATACCGGCCTGGTACAAGCGAAACAGGGAAGAGTTCTTGTGCGTTGCGCCCTTGTCCAGCTCCAGAAAATCAGTCGTTGCATGACGGAAGCGGTTAAGAAAATCGCGATTGCCTTTGTCCGTCACGCTGATCAGCCGTGCCTTGGTGTACATCACAACGATGGCGATCACCAGCATGATCATCAAAATCGCAATCACTACCCACGCATCGAATGTCAAATTGGCCAGCAAAATGCCCATGTAGGAAGGCTCACCACCACTGGCAGCCTCCTCATCGGCAGTCACCGTCAGCAGCCTGGATTCCGCGCCCTGCGCGCTTGCTGCGAGCTTGATCCAGTCGGCAGAACGCTCTGCATTCGCAATCTGCACCTCATCCATCATGCCCGCCAGGCCCTCGCCGATCTGCACCTCGCCCTGCACTGCGGGCAACACCCCTTCGCCAGCCGCAACCTCGGCGCCATTCACATAAATCGCCGTCTTGCCAGCGCCGACTTTTACCGCAACATGGTGCCAGGCATTCGGCGCCAGCGCCCCACCAGTGAGCGGCTGTGCGCTCACGCCTTCCAGGCTCAGCTTGCCGCCATCGACCCGAATAACCACCGGGCCTTGAGCATATAACGCGACTTTTGTTTCCTCATCGGCAAACCTGACCCAGCCGGAAAAAGTAAATGCACCACCCGCAGCCAGGTTCAGGCTAGGGGAGGCTGCCAGCACCAACGGCGCTTGAGCAAATCTGGCGCTCGCACCGAGCAAACCTGCGTTCTCCACCGCGACATCCGTCGTTGAGTGATTAGCGTTGGCAGAGGCATCCAGCGGGCGCGCCTCGCCTTCCCGAAAATGCAGCACCGCGCTGGTTGACGCATCAAAGCTCGCCGCCGCAGGCACATTTTCAGGCGGCGCCTCCGCATTGCCGAAATACACATACACCTTCTGCCCGGCCGTCTTGGGCGCAATCTGCGGCACCTGCACCCACACCACGGCCAGCTCGTTCGCCCCATCAAAACGTTCCACGTGATATTTCAACGGCGTTTTATCGTCCGCCGCCACAAACCGGATATCGCTGCCATCCAGATTGGCCGCTGCAAAATCGAAGTTGCCGCTATGCAGGCGTACCGGCAAAACCGCGCCGGACACGGCCGCAGCCGTCTCGACACCCGTGGCCGACGTATCCAGCACGACCACCCGACGTTCAGTCCAGGTATCGTCCCACCAGGCATGTGCCGCCATGGGAATAGCCGCAACCAGTAACAATGCGTGTTTTAAGTTCATGAGAAAGAGAATGGGGTTAAAACAGAATGAAACAGTTTACCGAGACGGTATTACGTAACCGTTCCAGCAAAGCCTTAATGGATAGTCCGAAGAGACTACTTTTCATTACATCGTTCGCTAAAGGGCTGCCAAAATAAGCGTGCAAAACAAGCCCCTTTCTTGACTCAGGCCAGGAAAGAGGCAGTCCATGCGAAATAAATCAACCCCTTTAGCAAAAATTGACCATGGTCACCATCGCGAATTTAAATACACCACTAGAGCGTCTTCTTTTGTTGCTGGCACTGCTCATCTGTTGCCGAGCAATCATCAGAACCCTCTGCATTGTCACTACCGTCGCCCATACCAAGCACTTCAACGATAAGTATCGAATTCAACTGACCGGCGCCAGGTGCCGAAAAGTTTTCCAGCGACTGTGCATTTTTATCGTTGGCGGCAACAACCGGCGGCGGCGCGGCAACAGCACCACCCGCATCCACCTCGATCGAACCCACCTTGTTGCCGCCCGCCTGGATGTTGTCGGCACCGCTCACCTTGCCGGGAATGAAAATATCACCCAGGGCGCGAATACCGGCCTCACCGGCAATCACCGTCCCCTTGGGCGCAATCAGGTCGACGCTGCCAGCCGAGATGCCGTCCTTGCCCAGCAGCACGCCGATGCCGGAACCGGCCACCGAGTTGGAGGTATCCAGAATGATCTGGTCGCCGCGCACGATGATCTGCGGCGGCGGCGTGGCAGCCGCTGTCTTCGAACCCTTGCCGGCATCGATGTCGCCTTCGGACGACCAGACCAGAATATCGCCCCCTTGCAGGGTAAAGACACGTGACTGATTCACCGCAAAATCACCAAGAGCAAAAGCCCGGACATTGCCGCCGCGCGCAGTCACGATACCCAGTTGGCTGGGCCCCTTCGACAAGCCGCTGCTGACTGCAAGACCCGCATTGATCAGCCCGCCCGGCGCCATCAGGTCGATGCCGCCGCCCTGCTCGGTCTTGACCTGGCTGAAGAACATCTTGATGTCGCCCTTGTAAGGCCCGAACTTCTCCGGGAACAGCGCCGCGATGGCGTCATAGCCATCCTGGTAATTCTGCTCGCCACTGGTTGTTGCAGCCGCCCGGCCAACACCGCGCAGGATGGCATAAAACGTGTCATTCAATGCCCGATCGCTACCTGCCTGGCGCAGAAAAGCGGCCCGCGCCGCCTCGCTGCCGAGGCTGGCATAGCCGATCAGCGAACGTACGCCCGCCTGCTCCGGCCGCTCCAGCCAAGCCAGGAAGCCTGCATAATCAGCCGCTGCCGCACCGGCCTGCACGAAAACACTCGCCCCCGTGTCGGCAAGGAAGGGGTTATTAAAGTTACCCCGCGTCACAATACCGGTAGAGCTGCCCAAGTCAACATCGCCACCCGCCACAACCTGGAGATATCCCGGCCCGCCCAGTTCGATACCCTTGGAATTGTTAATCAGATTGCCATCGCTATTCCTGTCCGCCGTGAAGATGATGTTCCCGCCTGCTGTAATGCGCGTCACATCATCCTTGTCCAGATTCTGGCCGACAACACCGAAGTTGATGATGTCGCCACCTGCCTGGATGATCGCCTTCTTGGGCAAATAGGCCGAGTTGGCCGTATCGCGGCCTGCAATATTTCCGCTCAGGGCCACAATGCGCACCGGTTCCGGATCGCCCGCGTGCAGCGGCGGGCTGCTGTGTCTTTGCGCAACATCTGCTATCGCATCGCTCGAGTTCGGCTTGGGCGAAAGCGGCCCGGCAAGTGCAGACACCGGCGCATCAGACAACATAACCGCTGAATCATCAAAAACAATGGCATCGGCTGCCAGCAGATTCAGATTACCCCGCGGGGCTGGCGCAAGCGTAAACGTGCCACCAACCAGATTGACCGAACCACCCAGTGCCGCCAAAGTCAATGTGGATGGCAACAGTGTGCCAAGACCCAGCGCCATATCGCCAGACAGCGCCGTCAGGTCGACGCTCGAATCGGCCGTGTAATTCGAGAAAAAGCTATTTCGCCTCAAATTACCCGTTATGCCGCTACCCGTGATATTGCCTGTTGCCTGTGCTAGCAGGAAAGGATCGACCACTCGGCTCACCTGCGCGCCTGTGCCCGCTTCGACCCGGACACTGCTGTCGCCAAGCGCCAGCATATTCTGCCCTGTCGCCGTGCCAAAGCTGCCGCCGGTCTTGAAATTCATCGCCCCGGCAGCGGCATAGAACATGCCATCGGTGATATCGCCACCCGCCGTCACCGTCACGTCGCCGCCGCCATGAATGACCAGATTGGCGGCCGTTGGCAATGTATTTCTAGCGCCCTTGAGACGGGCGTTGGTCGGTGCTGAAACGGACAGGCCGCGAATATCCCCGCCCGCAGTCACCGTCACGTCACCGCCGCCGAGCGCGCCAATCCCCTGCTTGAACTGCGGGAAATTGATCCACCAGGCGGTATTGAAAACAGAACTGCTCGCGTTGCCGAGGGTGCCGTCAGCCTGCAACCCGCCCTGCCGGTAGAGCCAATCGACAACCGACTGGCTGCCGCGCTGGAACTCGATATCGCCTTGTGCCAGAAGTCGCAGATCGCCGCCGCGCATCGGAAAGCTCGGATTGTTGACACTATTGATACTCGCAAATTCCGTTGTCGGAATACTCGCCCCCGCCAGGCCCGCCGTGTAGATCGCCGAAGTACTTGATTTAGTCGTGATATTGCCGCCAGCGGCGATATCGATCGAACCCGTACCTGTGCGCACCAGCTTGCCAGCGGCCAGATTCACATTGCCCGTCGTGCCAAGCTGGGCGACGGTTTGCAACGCCAGCGGATTGGCCGCACCCGTATCGGCACCCGCCGCAATGCGGTAAGACCAGGACTCCTGATTGCCTACCGTAGTGGAAGTCAGGTTAACAAAACCATCGCTCAGCGAAGCGTTAAGATTCACATTGCCGCCAGCGCGCAACGTCAGCAAACCAGGCTCCCCGCCATTGCGCCAAGTCCAGAGATTCCAGTCGTTCGCCAGCGTAATATCCCCGGTTGCCCGCGCCTCGATGCCGGGGCGGATGTGGCTTAGCGCATCGCTCTCGCTCCAGCCAAGACGTGTCTTGATGGCCGCAGCGCTCGCCATGAAAGCGTCGGTATCCGTCTTCCAGGTGTTCTGTTGCGTTGTCGTGACGCTCAAATTGCCGCTGGTCTCGTAAATACGCAAAGGTTCGGCAACCACGCTCGCCGCGCCGGTAATCGTGGTACCAATCGGCCCGGTCAGCGAGCCGTCAGCCGCGCCGGAGATCGCTACTTCATTTGTGCCGACACGCGGCGCACGCAGCAGTACCGAACCACTCGAGGCCGCACTGCCAGCCGCAGCCGAGACATCGATACTTGACCCGGCAAGCATCAACAACCGCGCCTGATCCGCATCAGCCGCGTTGCTGGCCGACACACCCAGTGTCACGCTGCCGCCCTCGCCGCGCGTGCCGCTGGCAACGGCCATCACGTCGGTGGCCCTGGCCTTCAACTGCCCACTTAAAGCCAGTTGGCCGCTACCGGCCGTGGCGCCACGGTTGGCGTAAAGCTCGATTGTGCCGCCCTTGGCGCCGGATGCATCGATGGTTCCTGCAATGGCCAGATTGCCATCATCAGTAGCAAGGCGCACGTTGGCGGCCCTCAGCGTCTTGTCGGCAGCAAGAGCCATATCCCCGTTGCGCGCGCGCACATCAACGCGCTCGTTAAAGCCGCTCGCCCCCAGCTTGGCGGCCAGGGCCGAAAAATCGGCGACACGGCCGCCATCAAGAATAAACTCCCCGCCGCGCGCCTGGCGGCTACCGGCATGACCATCAAGCACCCCGGCCAGGGTCGCTTCGCCCGAACTGGCGAAAACACTCAACCGGCCCGCATTGCCGCCATTGCCAAAGCTGTCGCTGGCACCTGAGACATCAATGCTTGACGCCCCATCCTGAATCACGTCGCCGCCGCTACTCTCAAGCACAACCTCGCCGCCCGAGACAAAGACGGTTTTATCAACAAAGGTTTGTGTAGCACCTCCCGCATTGATTTTGGAGCCTGCCAGCAGCCTCAAATCCCCCGCCATCGCCTGCAAAACGGCCTTGCCAGATGGCAGGTCAATGCGCCCGCCGTGGTCAAGCGTCGCCCCGGCCAGCGACAACTGGCCGCCGAAGTCAGTCCTTGTGAAAGGCGTGGCTTGGGCAATAGCCGCCGTAACCAGCGCGCCGGAGGTCGTTATTTTCTGGTGTGTGCCAGATTTAGTCGTGATGCGCCCAGCTTCAAGGGTCAAATTGCCTGCATAGTCGTGGCTGCCCTTGCCTGCCGCCACGATTTCACGCCCCGCGCTCAGCGTGGTAGCGCCAAACCCATCGACTTTGAATGTCCCCGTGCCCAGGGTCAAGGTATAGGCCGCGGCAAGCTTGAGCGTACCAGCGCCCGTGCCTGCCGGTTTGACCGCATCAAAGTCGATGCCGTCCGGGTTCGAAATGGCAATATTGCTGGCCGCAAGCGTCACGGTTTTTCCCGCATTGTCGCGCCCGGCGATACCGCCCGCCTGAATATCCAGCGTCTTCAACTGCGTGCCGAAATTTGCCGCGCCGTAGATGTCCAGGCTGCTATAGCTTTTCAGGCGCAGCGTATCGATCCGGCCCAGCTCGGCCAGACGGCTGTCATTCAGCGCCAAACCTTCAATGCCAGCGGGCACAGCGCCAAGGCTGATGCGATTGGCTCCCAGCCCTAGCGCCGCGATAACCTCCCGGCCATTCGCGTCTTTGCCGAATGTTCCAGCGAAGCTGTTGTCCCTGGTTGCATCAAGCGTCACAGCCGCCGCAGTAAGCATCGCGCCGGTTTTGACGTCCAGCGTGCCTTGGGAGCGGGTCACGCCACTACGCACAAGCCCGCCCAACCCGTTGCTGGAAAGGCGCAGCAAAGCGCCGTCGCCAGCCACCTGCAGATCCTCAGCCGCAGCAGAAGCGCCACTGGCCTGCAACTCGGCATTTTGTGCAACAGTGACCTTATCGGTCGCGGCGATGATCAGATCGGGAGCAACCAGCGCTGTCCCTGCGTTGTCCACCACCACATCACTCGCACTCACCACCAGCGTCGACCCCGTTGCATCGCGCTCGCGGATACCGCCCAGCGAGAGGCTTTCAGCGCCCAGCCGGTTCAGATTGCCAGCGCCGAGCTTCATGAACCCGGCGTAGGCGCTGGCATCGCCCAGAAGCGCATCACCCACCACAGCCAGCTTGTTGGCGGCAATATCCACCTCGGCACCGCGATGAGCAGCAGCGTGGCTGGTGTTGAGCGTCCCGTTCAGCGTCAGTTCATTACCCGCGCGGATCGCCAGCTGACCGGCGTCCCCCGGCAGGCGGGATCTGCCGCCAACAAAATGCTGGCTCGCCAGGGTCTCGATATATTCTGATCTCGTACGCGCGACATCGCCGGCAGCCACCTCAACAAATTCGCTGCGCGCCGAGCGCGCCATGCCGTCAAGTGTTGCCGTCGAACGATAAGCCGCCACCTGCCAGCCACCCTCCGGGAGTGCCACCACCTGGTCTGCACGCGCATCCGCCTTGCCGGTAAAAGTCACCGTATAGGCGCCCGGCAACAGCGCATAACGAGCGGGCAGCAGCATGTAGGTGCCTGCTGCCAGGCCGCCTGCGGCATTGAGCAGCTCGATGCTGTCACCCGCCCTGAGGCCGCTGGCGCTATTCCATGCCTGCAAATCGTAAGGCGCGAATTGACCCTTGATGCCGGGAACAATGGCATAGGTGTTCGGGCTCACGGCCTGATCGAGCACGTCCCTTGAGCCGCCGGTGCCCGGCAGAAACTCCCAGGCCAGCATGTCGCCACCGCCGGATAAATCGATCGTCGCATTCGTTGCCTTAGTCACCTTGTCGCCATCGAGCAGGATGCGCTTGTCAGGCGCTATCGCCACCACCCGATTGCCTTGCGCGCCCAGGGCATAAACCCAGTCCTGGCCGGAGAGCTGGGTCATGCCGAAGGGAATGGTCATACCTTCGCCCGACACCGACGTCACGCTGCCGTCGGCAAGCGTTACCGTGCCGCCGGGCTTGACAGCACGGGTTTCCACATCGTTGACGCGGGTGATGGCCTGGCTCCTCAACTCGATGCTGCCGAAGGGCGCCTTCAGGGTGCCGCGCTGCTCGATATGGGGCGCGGCCAGAACCAGACGGCCACCGGCTGACAGCACCGGACCGTCGTCACCCGCCTGGCTGTCGAAACGGCCGACGGTGATCTTGCCATCGGGAGTATTGTGGATTTCCACACGCGGCATAAACTTCTCCTCATGGCGCACAGCCCGATGCATCTTCGGCAGATCGGTCAGCTTGTGGCCCATGCCAGGGAACTGCCGGTTAAGGAACTGGCCGGGCGGTATGAGAAACTCCTCAT
>JAUSQB010000352.1 GCA_030652715.1 Rugosibacter sp. | reverse complement strand
GTCACCTGCATGGAAATGCTAGAGCATGTTCCAAATCCAGCCAGCATAATCCAAGCCTGCGCTACCTTGGTAAAACCTGGCGGGCAGGTATTTTTTTCCACGCTGAACCGCAACCCAAAAGCATGGTTACTCGCTGTATTAGGCGCTGAATATGTTCTCAATCTTTTACCACGCGGCACCCATGACTACAGCAACTTCATCAAACCCTCTGAGCTCACCGCCTATTGCCGTCAGGCAGGGCTGTCCGTAACGGAAGTCATTGGTTTGAACTACAACCCGTTTACACGGCAATGCCGCCTGACACCCGATACCCAAGTTAATTATCTGTTGCGTGCGCAACGGAATGACTGAGTTCCCCCAAAATACCCCTGCCATCTTTTTCGACCTTGATGGCACCCTTGCCGACACCGCCCCTGATTTAGCAGGTGCGCTGAATAAACTGCGTGGTGAGCATGACTTACCACCGCTCCCCTTGGTGGAATTGCGCCCTCATGTTGCAGATGGGGCAAAGGGACTACTTCTTGTCGGCATGAACCTCCATCCGGAAAATCCCGCCTATCCTGCTGCGCAAAAACGTTTTCTTACGCTCTACGAAAAAAATGTTCATGACGAAACACGCCTTTTTGATGGCATCGCCGAATGCCTTGATCGCCTGGATAGCCTGACAATTCCCTGGGGAATCGTCACCAACAAGGCACTCCGTTTTGCCGCCCCGCTAATTGAAGGGCTTGGCTTGCAGCATCGAGCAATTTGTTTAGTGGCAGGTGATAGCACACCCAACCCCAAGCCCCACCCTGCCCCCTTACTCATGGCCGCACGCATGGCAACCATTCAGCCTGAATCTTGCATCTACATTGGCGACGATGAACGCGATATTATGGCAGCTCACGCCGCAGGCATGAAAGCAGTTGCCGCTGCGTGGGGCTATTTGGGCACTGCAAAGCCTCTGGCTGACTGGGGTGCTGACATCATTGCTGCATCGCCCCAAGATATTTTCCGCATTGCCCTATCAAATCGCTAGAATAGTGCTTGCAATCCGCTTTTCTAGCCACATCTGAAGAGTACAGTAACACAACCACTGGGGGCGACATGGCTTCGACGTGGATCAAGAAGCAGAGCAGAGCATACCGTGGCCCGGGTCACCACGTAAATACAGCCGGAAACTAGTAAACGCCAACGACGAGCGTTTCGCTCTCGCCGCTTAATCCGGCGAGCGCCACAGCCACCTGCTCATAGGTGGTGCCGGGTCAAACCGGCTGTGGTGTCATTGATATGAGCTAAGGGAGTGCCTTGCTGCGCGGCACCTCACGAAAAATCAGCAGACCGCGTGTTGCCAGTCTGTCCGTTGACGGGTAACGCGTTAAATCAAATAACGAGACTAAGTATGTAGGGCTGCCTGTGGAAGGTTTGCGGACGCGGGTTCAATTCCCGCCGC
>JAUSQB010000351.1 GCA_030652715.1 Rugosibacter sp. | reverse complement strand
GCCCTGCACCAGCGGCTCGATAATCACTGCGGCAGTTTCATGAGCATGCTCTGCCAGACATTCTTCAAACGCGGCATGAGTGGCCTCATCTGTGGGTAATTCAGCCATGATTTCTTGGGGCATGGCACCTGTAAAGCGTGCATGCATGCCCTCATCCGGGTCGCAAATAGCCATCGTGGCAAAGGTGTCGCCGTGGTAGCTGTGGCGAAAATGAATCATGCGTTGACGTTCGGGGTGGCCTGTGTTCATCCAGTACTGACGAGCCATTTTGAGTGCTACTTCAACGGCGACAGAGCCGGAGTCAGTGAAAAAGACATGCGCCAAATCGCCCGGTAAAAGCGCGACCAAGCGCGAGGCCAACTGGCGCGCGGGCTCATGCACCAAGCCGCCAAACATGACATGTGGCATAACGTCCAACTGCTGGCTTACCGCTTGGCGAATATGGGGATGGTTGTAGCCATGACAGGCTGTCCACCATGAGGAAGTACCGTCAATCAGTTCGCGTCCGTCGGCAAGGTGGATGCGCACACCCTGAGTTGCGACGGCAACAGGCGGCGCTGGCGTGGTGGCCATTTGAGTGTAGGGCAGCCAAATGGCATCGCCGGTGGACGAGCTTGTATTGTGTGCGGTGTCAGGCATGGTGATCGTTTTTTAGAAGGTAAGGCGTGAAATCAGTTTACCAGTGGCTGTTTAGATATCGTGTGCTGGCGGCAAGGCGTGCTGAGCAAATATTGGTGCGTGAGAAGCCCACACTGCCGTAAAATGGCGGGCCAGGACTGGTTCAAACGTCAGGTCGACCTACCATACCGTTTAACTCGGAGGAATTCCCTATTTCACTACGTCAGTTTACATGGCATGGCTTGCTGCTCGTTTGTCTGGTTTATTTGCCAGGGGCTGCAGCAGAATCTTTTACCGCGAAGGCCTTGAATTTTGCACTTGCTGCAGTCGTGCCGGATGTTGCTGTGGCAGAGGCCAGGATTACGGGCGGCACGTTTGAATATGAGGTGCAACCGGGCGATTATCTAATCAAGATTGGTGCCCGCTTTGGGGTCGCGCCGGAGGTGCTGGCGCGCCAGAATGCC
>JAUSQB010000329.1 GCA_030652715.1 Rugosibacter sp. | reverse complement strand
AAATACAGAATAACCGCCGTAGGACTTGGCAATGTTATTGATCAGTTCCATCATGTTGACGGTTTTCCCGACGCCGGCGCCGCCGAACAAGCCGATTTTTCCGCCTTTGGCAAACGGACAAATCAGATCAATCACCTTGATGCCGGTAGGCAACAAGTCTACTGAAGGCGAAAGCTCATCAAATTTGGGTGCCTTGGCATGAATGGGACGCAATTCATCACATTGGATAGGACCCGCCTCATCAATTGGGCGGCCTAAAACGTCCATGATGCGGCCCAATGTGCCAGTTCCCACAGGCACCGAAATTGGGGCGCCCGTTTTTTTCACTTGCATGCCACGACGCAGGCCGTCGGAAGAACCCAGGGCAATCGTGCGCACGACACCATCGCCGAGTTGCTGTTGTACTTCAAAGGTCAAGCCCGCTTCGGCATTGCCTGCGGCTGCCTCATCGAGTGTCAGCGCCTCATAGACCTTGGGCATGGATTCACGGGGGAACTTGATGTCGACAACCGCGCCAATACACTGAACGATGTTTCCGTTGCTCATGGTTATTTCCTTAATATAATTCAGGTTGATTCGTTATAAATCGGGCTCAGCCTGCAATTGCCGCTGCGCCGCCAACTATTTCCGAGATTTCTTTGGTAATCGCTGCTTGACGGGCTTTGTTATAAACAAGCTGCAATTCTTTGATGACGCTCCCTGCATTATCGGTTGCGGCTTTCATGGCAACCATACGCGCTGATTGCTCGGAGGCCATATTTTCTGTCACACCTTCATAAATCAAGGCTTCGACATAGCGCAACAGCAAATCATCAACCACTGTTTGCGCATCAGGCTCATACAGATAATCCCAACCAGTTTCCGGTGTGCCAAGACGCTCACCCGTCAGTGGCAACAAGGGCTCAACTATTGCCTGTTGCGACATGGTATTCACAAAACGGGTGTAGGCAATATGAACTTCGTCCAGCTCACCCGACTGATAGGCGTCCAGCATGACCTTGATCGGGCCTATCAGTTTTTCCATATGCGGGGTATCCCCGATATGGGTAATTTGTGACACAACCTTGGCACCGAAGCGCTGCATGAAGCCCAGCCCCTTATTACCAATGCAGGTAACGTTGATGTCATTAATACCCTGTGCCTCCCACTGTCGCATGGAATTTAACGACAAGCGCAGCACATTGGTATTTAACCCGCCGCACAAACCTTTATCAGTGGTAATAACAATTAAGCCAACGCGCTTGACCGAGGCCTGCTTCGTCAGAAAAGGATGCCGATAATCGGTCATCAAGGCATGTGAAAGATTGGCCGCCAAGCGACGGATTTTTTCACTGTAGGGACGGGCAGCGCGCATCCGCTCCTGCGCCTTGCGCATTTTCGATGCGGCCACCATCTCCATAGCCTTGGTAATCTTGCGCGTGTTTTGCACGCTCTTGATTTTGCTGCGTATCTCTTTACTACCTGCCATGATCGCCCTTTATTAGCCAGTCAGGTGCTGCAAGTCAAGCCCAGGATTTTTTGAAATCAGCAATAGCCGCTTTGAGTTGCACTTCGGCATCTTTGTCCAGGTCTTTCGTTGTTTCGATCTTGGCTACCAGATCGGCATGCTTCTGGTGCATGGCTTGATGCAGCGCCGCCTCAAATGCCAGAATACGCGGTACATCAATGTCATCCATGAAGCCTTCATTCGAAGCGAACAATGAAATTGCCATATCGGCAACCGACAAAGGCGAATACTGCAACTGTTTCATCAGCTCAGTCACACGACGACCACGCTCGAGCTGCTTGCGTGTTACTTCGTCCAGATCTGAAGCAAATTGAGCAAATGCCGCCAGTTCGCGGTACTGAGCAAGCGATAAGCGTACACCGCCACCAAGTTTCTTGATGACTTTGGTTTGCGCTGCACCACCCACACGCGATACTGAGATGCCGGCATTCATGGCGGGACGGATACCGGCATTGAACAA
>JAUSQB010000325.1 GCA_030652715.1 Rugosibacter sp. | reverse complement strand
TCAAATAATAACGAATATCTTGTTGTGCCATCGCATATTGGACTAAAGCCAGTAATTGCTTTAGCAGTTTTTGAGTAACCGAGAATTGCGTCGGCTGATCCTTAGTTACTACCATACGCGGAAAATCTTCAGCGGGTAGGGTTTGTAAATTAAACCGGCCCTTGCCAGCTTTTAATTGAAGACGCTTATCACTTAATGTCAGACTCACTTCGGTAGTTTCTGGCAAAGAGCGCAAAATATCCTGAAGTTTTCTGGCACCAACCGTGATTGCTACTTTTTCATCACCCGGTGCTTTACTCTGGGCAGTGATTTGTATTTCAATATCCGTTGCCAATAGAGTCAAGTCTTCCCCATTTTTTTCTATAAGTACATTGGAAAGGATAGGTAGGGTGTGCCGCTTTTCCACGATGCCACAAACAGACTGTAATGGTGAAAGCAGTTGGTCTCGTAAGCCTTTATATAAGAGCATATAAACCTTTTATATCTATTAAGGGTTAAATAAAACTGAGGATAAGCCATTTTAAATCTTTAATTTCAAATAAATAGCTTACTTATATACATGTTGATAATTAACATTTTCCAATGTGCGTCATTGTGGATTAAATTTCGTTTATTTTGCTTTTGAGTGTTTATTCACAAACAACTAACAATTCAAAAATTCGGTTTAATGATCAAGTTTTTAATGTTTGAATCAATATATGCAGGTTATTGCTTGTCTCTGTATCACTGAGTTTTATTTCGGTAATTGTACGACAGGCATGCATGACGGTTGTGTGATCGCGTCCACCAAAAAAATCACCGATCTCTGGCAAGCTGTGTGACGTTAGTTCCCGTGCTAGCCACATAGCGATTTGGCGAGGACGAGCTATGGCGCGGGTCCGTTTTTTCGAGTGGAGTTCAGCAATTTTTATTTTATAGAAATCTGATACTGTTTTCTGAATCTGCTCTAACGAAATTTGCCGATTGGTTGCGCTGATAATGTCGCGCAATGCGTCTTTTGCGACATCCAGGCTAATGTCTTTACCGTGAAACCCGGCATAAGCTATCACCCTGTTTAATGCGCCTTCCAGTTCGCGTACGTTGGATCTAAGGTTTTTGGCGATTAAAAAGCATACCTCGTCAGAGATAGGGATATTTTCAGCTTCCGCCTTTTTTTTCAGAATGGCTATGCGCATTTCGAGTTCAGGCGGGTCGATGGTGACGGTTAATCCCCAGTCAAATCTGGAAATTAATCGCTCTTCTAGTCCTTGAACGTCTTTAGGGTAGGTGTCAGAGGTGATGATTATTTGTTTTTTTGCTTCGATCAAGGCATTAAAAGCATAGAAAAACTCTTCTTGCGTTCTATCTTTTCTGTTAAAAAACTGAATATCGTCAATGAGTAGTAGATCGAGTGATCGATAATATTGCTTGAAGCTGTCCCGACTGTTTTGTTGAAAAGCGCGAACCATATCGGAAAAGTAATCTTCTGCGTGGACATAACGAATTTCCATGGCTGGATTAGCCGCATAGATAGAATTGCCTATAGCATGAATCAGGTGAGTTTTACCTAAACCAACGCCACCGTAAATAAACAATGGGTTGTAGGACGTACCTGGATTCATTGCTACTTGTTGTGCCGCAGCGCGGGCTAGGTCATTTGCCCGTCCGGTAACCAGAGTATCAAATGTGAACTCATGATTTAAATGGGTTTTTGCATAATCAGAATCATTATTTTTTAGGGAGAGGAGGGCCTTTTTTGAGGGGGTTTCTGTAATATTTTCCGATTCTATGCAACTTGCTGGAATTTCTTGAATTGATTCATTTACAGAGAGCTGGATGGTAACCGGATGCGTAAAAAAATCGTGCCCGAGTTTTTCGATTTGCGTTAAATAGCGCTCACGAACCCATTGCATAATGAACCGGTTAGGAGCAATCAGCTGATACCGGGCGTTATCGCCTGGATCAACCTCCAAATGTAACCCCTTAATCCAGGTGTTGAACTGTTGTGCAGGAAGCTCCTGTTCAAACCAGTTTAAACAAATAGACCAAAATTCGCGCATTGAAAATAAGTAGGAAAAAATGCAAAACAACCGTTCTTGGTTGATTCGGATTGGACAGGGAAAAAATCTTGACTGCGGATTCTAGCTGTTTAGATGAGAGTTATCCACAGATATTCTGTTGTCGCGATTAGTTGATTTGTTTGACAAAACCTTGATAAGGTGTTCTAATTAATGGTTTTTATTTACCTAGAGGTTTTTCATGAAACGTACATATCAGCCATCCGTTATACGGCGTAAACGCACCCATGGCTTTCTTGTTCGCATGCGTACTCGTGGTGGTCGTGCTGTTATTCGTGCACGTCGAGCCAAGGGGCGCCATAATCTTGCGGTTTGATCCCGATTTCATTCTGCTTTGGTCCTGAAAGGCGGTTGCACAACCCGAGTGAATTTTCGGGTGTGTTTTTATCGCGGCGGATAGTTCGAGGTGAGCCGGGTTCTCCTTTTGTTTTGCATTTTCGATTGCTTGAAAAGCCAGAATTGTCGCGTTTTGGGGTTGTTGTCCCGAAAAAACTTGTCAAGCAGGCTGTTTTGAGAAATGTGATTAAAAGGCAGGGGCGTGAAGCTTTTCGTTTGGTTGCAAATAAACTTCCATCCTGCGATGTGGTTTTAAGGGTTAATCGCTCTTTGGGCGATCCGGGCTCTTCAAAGCGTATTTTTCGTAAAGATTGTCGATCGTTGATTGACGATCTGCTTAAGCGCTTAGCCATTCAATGATCTCTTGGCCTGTCAAAATATTCTTATTTATGATTCGTTCCTATCAATGGACTATCAGTCCATTGATAGGAAGGTGCTGCAGGTTTGATCCTAGTTGCTCTAATTACGCGATATTAGCTCTGCGTAAAAATGGTTTAATTGTTGGAGTATGGCTGACCATACGCCGGGTGATTCGCTGTCACCCGTGGCATCCTGGTGGTCATGATCCAGTACCCTAAATATAATAATTAATGAGTGCTTAATAGTTGAGAATGTTATGGATAACCGCCGATTAGTATTGATTCTTGTGTTCAGCTTCTCGCTGGTGATGCTTTGGGATGGCTGGCAAAAACATGTTCAGCCGAGGAGTTCGTTGGTTACAGCAGCTACTCCTGCGAATGGTTTGGTATCGCCAGTAGGGGTTGGTGCTGTTCCGTCCCCCAGTGGCGTTGGAGTGGCTGATTTAGCGGCCGTCGCGATTAAGGACGCTGCCAGAGCTGAAGTTATTCGAGTAGAGACCGATTTGTTTTTGGTTGATATTTCATCCCAAGGGGGCGACATTGTTCGTCTGGAACTCAAAAATCATCGCGCAACCAAAGATAATAATCACGCGTTTGTACTTTTTGATGATGGTGCTCAGCATGTGTATTTGGCTCAATCAGGCGTTATTGGTGAGGGCTTGCCCAACCATCGGAGCATATGGCGCGCAGCTAGTGATCCACGTTTTTTGAAAGAGGGAGATAAAGCCCTCGATGTTCGGCTTGTTGCTGATTTGGCTGCTGGTGGGCAGGTAGTAAAGACTTACACTTTTCACCGTGGAAGTTACCAGATTGATGTCCGTCATGAAGGCCTTCCTGTAGGTGCTTTTGCATACTATCAATTTACTCGTGATGGTAAACCCGCAGAAGAACATGGCAATGCCATGATGATGGCTGCCTCGACTTTTACTGGTCCGGCTGTATTCACAGAAACAGAAAAATTCCAAAAAGTCAGTTTTTCTGACCTGGCTAAAAATAAAGCCAAATTTGCAAACCAAGCAGATAACGGTTGGCTTGCTATGGTTCAGCACTATTTTGTTGCTGCATGGTTGCCGCCTGCGAGTATTGCGCGCGAGTTTTATATGCGGACGGTGGGCGAAGATCTTTATTCTGCAGGCGTCATTTTACCGGTAGGTGCCGATGGCAAAAGTGCCATATCACTTTATGCAGGTCCTCAGGAGTTGCAGAATCTAAAAAACATTGCGCCAAGTCTTGATTTGGTTGTTGATTATGGTTGGCTGACAGTGATTGCGGCGCCTCTGTTTTGGGTGTTAGGCATGATTCATAAGCTGATAGGCAATTGGGGGTGGGCGATTGTTTTTCTGACTATCTTGATCAAGCTGGCATTCTTCCCGCTATCGGCAGCAAGTTATAAATCCATGGCAAAAATGCGTCTGGTTACTCCGAAACTGGTTAAGTTAAAGGAGACCTACGGAGACGATAAAATGCGCCTGAACCAGGAAATGATGGCGCTTTACAAAAAAGAGAATATCAATCCGCTGGGTGGATGTTTGCCTATCCTCGTCCAGATTCCCGTTTTCATCTCTTTGTACTGGGTATTGCAGGGCACTGTAGAGATGCGTAACGCACCGTGGATCGGGTGGATTAAAGACCTGTCTGCGCAAGACCCGTATTATGTTCTGCCACTGCTCATGGGTGTTACCATGTTTATTCAGACCAAGCTTAATCCGGCTCCGCCTGATCCTTTGCAGGCCAAGGTTATGCTCATGATGCCTATTTTATTCACGGGGATGTTCTTGTTTTTCCCGGCGGGCTTGGTGTTGTATTGGACTGTCAATAACCTGTTGTCGATTGCGCAACAGTGGCATATTACCCGCCGCATTGAGGCAAGCAGCAAGTCAGCCTAGGTGAGTTTCGCCTAGCTTGATCAGGCTCAATCAACCTCTGACCGCGCTGAAGGTTCGTATGTCGAGTATTGCATCGAACGCTACATCAGACACTATCGCGGCTATTGCGACAGCGCCTGGCCGTGGTGGCATTGGTATTGTCCGTGTGTCCGGAATCAGGTTGTTGCCATTTGCTACTCAGCTTTGCCACACAATACCTGACCCGCGCCGTGTCACCATCACCGACTTTTTGGCAGCAGATGGATCGGTCATTGATCACGGCCTTTTGCTTTATTTTTCTGCACCCCACTCTTTCACCGGAGAGGATGTGATTGAGTTGCAGGGCCATGGCGGCCCGGTTGTGATGCAGATGTTATTGGCACGATGTGTAGAACTGGGTGCGCGAATTGCACATCCGGGCGAGTTCACACAACGCGCTTTTCTGAATGAAAAAATGGATTTGGCGCAAGCCGAAGCGGTTGCCGATTTAATTGATGCGGGTACAGCTGCTGCCGCACGATCGGCTTTACGCTCTTTGTCCGGCGAGTTTTCTCGAGAAGTGCAGAGCTTGGTTAGTCGCTTGATTGAATTGCGCATGCTGATCGAGGCAACACTGGATTTTCCTGAAGAAGATATAGATTTGCTCCAGCATACCGATGCGGCTGAGCGCCTGAATAATTTGCGCGTTGATCTGGATAAGCTTCTGTTGCGTGCGCGTGCGGGCAGTCTGTTGCGGACAGGTCTTCACGTGGTGTTGACGGGTTTGCCTAATGTGGGCAAATCGTCTTTGCTGAATTGTTTATCGGGTGAAGATCGTGCAATTGTGACTGAGCATGCGGGAACGACGCGCGATGTGCTGCGTGAAACGATACAGATCAATGGCATTCCATTGCATATTATTGACACGGCTGGCTTGCGTGTGACAGATGATCCTGTTGAGAAGGTAGGGATTGATCGTGCCTGGCATGAGCTTGAGCGCGCAGATGTTATTCTGCAGCTAGTTGATGCGAGAGTTGGAGTGACAGAGGCTGACCGGCTGATTGCTGCACGATTACCTTCAGGGGTAGAGCGATTGGTTATTGAAAATAAGGGTGACTTGGCGGGTAAATTGCCCCGGCGTTTCGAGCTTGACGGTCACATCCATCTTTGCCTATCCGCACGTAGCGGTGAGGGTATCAGTTTGCTGCGGGATGAGTTATTGCGTGTAGCCGGTTGGATGGGTGCTGGCGAAGATGTTGTACTCGCGCGTGCGAGGCATATTGAGGCATTAAATCATGCCGCTGAAAAGTCGGCGTTGGCGGCACGGCAGTTAGGTCAGGTTGAGCTTTGTGCAGAGGAATTACGATTGGCGCAAGTCGCTTTATCCAGCATTACGGGAGAATTTTCGGCTGATGATTTATTAGGTGAGATATTTTCCCGGTTTTGTATTGGCAAATAATCCCGTGTTTCACGTGAAACA
>JAUSQB010000305.1 GCA_030652715.1 Rugosibacter sp. | reverse complement strand
GACCTCGTGCGCGGCAAAATTCGCTTGAAGCATTACAGCATCCAATCTGATCAATCTTATACCAACTGAATTAAACAATTTATTCGTCATTTTGACAAGGCGAATCATGTACTAACAATTAAGCTTGTCATGTGCGCAGATACCCGTATCGAATAATGGTTACTGCGAAAAGTCGGCGCTGGCGATACGCCGCGTAGCAAGTCCACTTCTCGGACGGCATTAATCCAAAACCCTGCTTCGCTGTGCCTTGCTTAAGAGAATCAGATCGCCACTAGCCGCCACAGCGAGGTAACTTCTGCCGCGCGCGCGGCGTGCAATGGGTCGCTCGTATCGCGCACGCGGCGATGCGTCGGCCGCACGTCCAACCGACCGGCGACGATTAAGCCTGCGCTGGCGATCATTGTTAGCAGTTCATCGCGCGTACGCAAGCCCAGGTGTTCGGCGATGTCGGAGAGCACCAACCAGCCTTCGCCACCCGGTGTTAAATGGGCAGCGAGGTCTGCCAGAAAGCCGCGCAGCATGCGGCTGTCGGGGTCAAAAATAGCTTCGTCCAGCGCTGAATTGGGTTGTGCGGGAACCCACGGCGGGTTGCAGACGATGAGCGGTGCACGTCCGGCGGGGAACAGGTCGGCGGGCATTACGGCGACTTGCTCGGCCAACCCAAGCCGGGTGAGGTTATCCGTCGCGCAGGCCAAGGCGCGGGGGTTTTGGTCGGTGGCGATCACACGGGCAATGCCGCGTCGGACGAGCACGGCAGCGAGTACGCCGGTGCCGGTGCCGATGTCAAAAGCGAGCGATAGGTCGTTTACCGCTGCGGGCAAGGGTGCGTCATTCACCAGCCCGACATATTCACCACGCACGGGGGCAAATACGCCGTAATGCGGGTGGATGCGGGCGTTGAGCGCGGCCACGGGCACACCTTTTTTGCGCCATTCATGCGCGCCAATCACGCCTTGCAGTTCGCGCAGCGGGGCGACGAATGACGGGCTTGATTCGGGCGCGCTCAATTCGCCATAGGCTTCGCTGCAGGCTTGGCGCACGTCCGGCGCGCGGCGCAGAGGGATGCGGTAATCGGCCTCAAACGGAATCCGCAGCTGGTTGAGTATCTCCGCCCGCTGCCCTTGCGCTGCGCGGTGTTGGTTAAAGGCTTCACGAATGCTGGTTGGCTGCGGTAATTTCGCAGGACGCTGCCGATCCACCCGCCGCGCCATGGCTTGCAAGAGTTGGCGCGCATTGTGAAAGTCGCCCCGCCAGAGCAGCGCTTTGCCGTCGCGCGCCAGGCGGAAGGCGGCGTCGGCGGTGGTTTGGTCATCAATCTCGACAGGTGGCGGAAAATTTGGTGCAAAAGTCGGCGTTGATGATACGGCGTTATTTTCCATGCCTTGCTGCGGAGCATGCTTTAGGCTGCTCTCCAATGAATGAACTGCGGGTTGCTTACTCACAATAACATCACAACAAGATCACAAGCCTGCATCCAGCCCGCCGCCTTTTAATGCAGCGGCGACAACGCGCTGCGTGAGTTGCGGGGCGAGCAGTTCGATGAAATCGTATTCAAAGCCGCGCAGCCACACATCGCGCCGAAAACCCAGGCGCGTGGTGTTGGCTTCAAACAGGTGTGCGGCGGGGATGGCAGCGAGGCTATCATCCCGCAACGGGTCAAACGCCATCTCGGCGATGATGCCCACGCCCAGCCCCAGGCTCACGTAGGTTTTGATCACGTCCGAATCAATCGCGGTCAAAATGATATTGGGTGCGAGGCTCTGTTTATCAAACGCGCGATCAATATGCGAGCGGCCGGTGAAGGTGGCGTCGTAAGTAATGAGCGGGTAACTGGCGAGCGTTGCCAGCGTGGGGGCGCCGTGCTGGCTTTGCGCAACCAGCGGATGCCCCTTGGGGGCGATTACCAGATGCGACCATTGATAGCACGGTAGGGTGAGCAACTCGCTGTGCTGGTCCAGCGCTTCGGTGGCAATGCCCACATCGGCTTTGCCTTCGATCAGCCACTGTGAAATTTGCGCCGGGCTGCCCTGCTGCAGGTGCAGGCGAATCGACGGATGCCGCTGCATGAACTGTTGAATTACGGGCGGCAAGGTGTAGCGCGCCTGCGTATGCGTGGTGGCAATTGAGAATATGCCGTTGCTGTCGCTTGTGAAATCCTGCCCCACGCGGGCGAGGTTTTGCGTTTCCCGTAGAATGCGGTTGGCCATATCCAGCACCAGTCGACCCGGTGCGGTAATGTGCGTCAAGCGTTTGCCGCTACGCTCGAAAATCGTCACGCCCAGCTCATCTTCCAACAGGCGGATTTGTTTGGAGACACCAGGTTGCGAGGTGAACAATGCCTCCGCTGCGGCAGAAACATTCAAGTTCTGCCGTTCAATTTCCACCAGGTATCGGAGTTGTTGCAGCTTCATGCCTGCATTATAGAATTTTTTGATCTAACCAAATACTTCATAAGTATTTTAAAAAACTATTCAGCACCGCTAATATCCGCTGCACTATGGAATTCACTTTTACACCTGCCCTCTCTCTTTCGGGCCTGATCGTCGGCTTATTGGTTGGCCTCACCGGTGTGGGCGGCGGCTCGCTAATGACGCCGATTCTCGTGCTGCTGTTTGGCTTCAAGCCGGCCACCGCAGTGGGCACTGACTTGCTCTATGCCGCCATCACCAAGAGCGGCGGCACCTGGATGCACCATCGCCACGACAACATCGACTGGCGCATCACGGGTCGGCTGGCGCTGGGCAGTGTACCCGCAGCAGCACTGGCGCTAACAGTGCTGCATTACCTGGGCATGGAAAACCACAGCACGAACCGCATTATCCTGAATGTGCTGGGCGTGGCACTGCTGCTCACCGCAAGCTCGCTGATTTTTCGCCAGCGCCTGCTCTCCTTCGCCCGCGGCCACATCGGCCAAACCATGAGCAGC
Source organism: Rugosibacter sp. (assembly GCA_030652715.1). Lineage (GTDB taxonomy): Bacteria > Pseudomonadota > Gammaproteobacteria > Burkholderiales > Rhodocyclaceae > Rugosibacter. Next base: position 511 of record JAUSQB010000305.1, on the reverse strand, counting down.
CGCCATACTGCGGGGATGACGGTGGTTGTCGGCGCCGTCATCGGAGCATTGGTGGCGCTGACTTCTGTTGGTGCCGGTGCGCTGGGCGTGACCGCACTTGTCTTTCTCTACCCACAACTGGAAATGCGCCGTGTCGTCGGCTCGGATATCGCTCACGCCGTGCCACTGACGCTGGTCGCGGGCATGGGACACTGGTGGCTGGGGTCAGTGGACATTCCCCTGCTACTGAACCTGCTGCTGGGCTCGTTGCCGGGCATTATCGTGGGCAGCCATTTCGCCGCACGCGTGCCGGAACGCCGTCTGCGCTCATTGCTCGCTGTCATGCTGATGCTGGTCGGCAGCAAGCTCATCTTTGCTTAATCTCATATCTCAAAACTTTTATGTACCACTACGACGCCACCGATAAAGCCATAATACACGCCCGGGTCAAGCAGTTTCGCGGCCAGACTGAGCGGTATCTGTCAGGGCAATTGAGCGAAGATGATTTTCGCCCGCTGCGCCTGCAAAACGG
>JAUSQB010000301.1 GCA_030652715.1 Rugosibacter sp. | reverse complement strand
AAAAAGTCGGCGCTGGTGATACGCCGCAAAGCAAATCCACTGTTCGGACGGCGACACCATCGACATTGCCCTCAGCCAACCCGCTCCTGATCGCTCAGCGCATCCGTACTGCCAGACTCAACGCGCTGAAAGTACTTGCTTCACCAAAGACATACTAAAATCAGTCATGCATTGGCACGACATCTTTGCATTAAAACAATAATGACTATCCCTCGCGAAAAATCCTACGAACTCATCACGCACCAACCGCAAGGCACAGCGCATGCCACACCGCTGCTGTTTATCCATGGCGCATTCACTGCCGCCTGGTGCTGGGACGAGCATTTTCTGCCGTTTTTTGCTGAGGCAGGATATGCCGCCCATGCCTTGAGCTTGTCCGGTCATGGGGCCTCCCCTGGGCGCGACAGGCTCGATACGCTGTCTATTGATGATTATGTCAATGACGTCGCAATGGCAGTAGCTAGTTTGCCCGCACCACCCGTGCTGATCGGGCACTCCATGGGCGGCTTTGTCGTCCAGAAATATCTGGAAAAACACACCGCGCCTGCTGCCGTATTGATGTGTTCCGTTCCGCCGCAGGGCCTGCTTTCTGCCGCCGTGGGCTTGTTTTTTTCCAAGCCTGGGCTGATGAAAGATTTGAACACGATGCTCAGCGGCGGCCAGGTGGCGCTCGATTCTTTGCGCGAGGCGCTGTTTGCGCAACCTGTCAGTGTCGATCAGTTGCAACACTTTTATCGTCTGGCGCAACCAGAATCCCACCGCGCGCTGTGGGATATGTCGCTCTTCTGTCTGCCGAAAACTGCGCTTGTGCGTCGCACACCATTACTTGTACAAGGTGCCGCGCTTGACCATCTGATCGCTGCCTCTCTCGTTGAAATGACCGCGCACACTTATGGCGTCACCGCACATATTTTCCCCGGCATGGGGCACGGCCTGATGCTGGAACACGACTGGGAAAAACCCGCCCAAGGCCTGCTAGACTGGTTACAACATCGGCAGTCGGAAAAAGAAACAAAAAAGGAAATCAAGCATGATCATCACGTTTAAATCGGCAGCCGCAGGGGACGTCATTATGTTCAGCGATGTTGCCCAGCGCTTGATGCAGGTCATGGGCAAAGAGCCTGCTGACAAAGGCATTCTCACCATCGAGCAATTGCCCGATGCGATTCGCCGCTTGAAAGCAGCGATTACTGAAGACAAAGAGCGCCTCGCTACGATACCCGAAGAAGAACGTCCATTAAAAGAAAAAGGGGGCTTTGGCGAGCGCCCCTTTGTCAGTCTTTATCAGCGTGCCACGCCCTTGCTTGAGCTCATCGAATGGGCACAGAGAAAACAAAAACCCGTGGTGTGGGGGGTGTAGCACACACTCCCCGCTTTAACAAAAAACTTAAGCTCTCCCGTGGCTTCTTTTTAATCCACCACGACCTAACACCATAAACCCGAAGATTGCCCCAATGATCAGCATGCTGGCCGAATAAATAGCCGAGGGCAAGGCCAGCCCCGGGTCAGCCAGCACTTTCATGCCGATATACATCGCCAAGGCTGCGTTATGGATGCCGATCTCATAGCTGATGGCCGTCGCCATCGGCTTATCCAGCCCTGCCATGCGACTCACATAAAACCCGGCAAAAAGGCTGATCAAATTGAAGATCACTACCGCAGGACCCAAATGACTGAAATACTGGATGAGCGCATTCCATTCACGCATCAGTGTCAGCCCCATTAGTGCCAGGAGCAGCAAGGCGCTGAATATTTTCATTGGCTTATCCATGCGAGCGGCGAACCTTGGGGCTTTGACTCGCGCCAGCATGCCAATCGATACAGGTATTAATATCAGCACAATCACTTCAATCACCTTGCCCATCTGCAAGGGAACAACCTGCCCAGTCTTGGCGAAAATCTCAATGGACAGGTTGGCAATCAGCGGCAGGGTAATGATCGATAGCACGGTGTTGATCGCAGTCAGCGAAATATTCATCGCCAGATTGCCACCAAAAAGATGGCTGAAAAGATTGGCAGAGATGCCGCCAGGCGATGCCGCCAGGAGCATCAGACCCACGGCATAAATGGGCGTCAAATTAAAGAAAACGATCAGCGCGTAACAGGCCAGCGGCAAAATGATCAGCTGCAGCGATAATGCAATCACCACCGCTTTGGGGTGCGCCTTGAGACGAACAAAATCAGCCAGCGTGAGCGACAAGCCCAGGCCGAACATCATTAACCCCAGGCAGATCAGCATCAGCGTGGGAACGTAAGCCAACAAGTTCGGAATAGTCATGGTGAATAAGTATCCTCAATAGTTTTTATTTATATGCGCTGATCACGCCTGCCTGACAAAAGGCATCTACGTGTCGCGCGCCCATTCTATGCAAATGCATCTTGTAGGTACAATGTTTGGTTGTTGTTTTGTTTTGCATGGGATTTCTTCCCGCCCTGTTTCATCTGATATCTGGATTGAACCATGAAGAAAATCCGTAGCCTGCTGGTTGCCAACCGTAGTGAAATTGCCATCCGCGTCATGCGCGCGGCCAGTGAATTGGGCACACGCACGGTGGGCATTTATGCCAATGAAGACCGCTTCGCGCTGCACCGTTTCAAGGTAGATGAAAGCAACTCCACCCATATTGGCGCCCCGATGCCGGGAACGATTGTGACCGTATCCGTCAAAACTGGACAGAAAGTCAAGCGCGGTGACCCCTTGGTGTCGATTGAAGCGATGAAAATGGAATCCGTCGTGCGCGCGGAACACGATATGACGATTGCGGAAGTATTCGCCAAAAAAGACCAGTTGGTGAACCCCAAAGACCTGCTGCTCACCGTAACAGATTAAAGTCACGCGCTGGCTTTACCAGGCAAACAGGCACATGCGGCATGTGCCTGTTGCTTATCGACCCGCTGATAGCAATGCTTGCAACGAGGTTTACAACAACGGCGCTAACCAGCGTTCGGCTTCTTTGACCGACATGCCGCTGCGCTGCGCCCAGTCTTCCAACTGGTCGCGGCCGATTTTGCTAACGGCAAAATACTTCGCTTGCGGGTGAGCGAGGTAAAACCCGGCCACGGAAGCCGCAGGCGTCATGGCAAAATTTTCGGTCAGCTCCATATCCGCATTCGATTTTGCGTCGAGCAGCTTGAACAACGCGGCTTTGGCGGTGTGATCCGGGCAAGCCGGATAGCCCGGCGCGGGGCGTATGCCCTGGTATTTTTCGGCGATCAAGTCGTCCGCCGCCAGTGTTTCATCGGCCGCATAGCCCCAGTATTGCTTGCGAACCTCTGCATGCAGCCATTCGGCAGCGGCTTCAGCCAGACGGTCGGCCAAGGATTTCAACATGATGCTGCGGTAATCGTCGTGCTGCACGTCAAACTCGGCGAGCTTTTTCTCAATGCCTATGCCAGCGCTAACGGCAAATGCACCGGCATAATCGGGTGTGGGTGCATTTGTCGCCGTATCACCAGCACCAGCGCTCTGCGTCCCTGCGGGAACTTTTTGCGGCGCGACGAAATCGGATAAACACTGATGCGGCTTGCCCGCTGGCCGCTCCTGCTGCTGGCGCAAACCGTACCAGGTCATCAAAGGTGTGCTGCGCGACTCATCATTAAAGAACACAACATCGTCACCCACCGAATTCGCCGGAAACAGGCCGAACACCGCGTTCGCGCTGATCCATTTTTCCGCAATCAGTTGTTGCAGCATGGCCTGCGCGTCGCGATATACATTCTTGGCCGCATCCCCCACCAGCGCATCATCCAGAATCTGCGGGAAGGCCCCGGCCAGATCCCAGGTCTGGAAAAACGG
>JAUSQB010000251.1 GCA_030652715.1 Rugosibacter sp. | reverse complement strand
TGGCGCTGATTTTGGATGTGGGGGCGCTGGTGAGAGGCGGTCGACGGTTAGAACCGGATTTGGAATTGGGCGTTGCGGCTTGATCTGCACAACGCACATCACACAGGGGAGGTACGCAAATGACACAAGCAGTCCAAGCAGAGCAAAAACATGGCGCGGTCGGCGCATCAACAGGGGGCAACGAATTTCTCACCTTCAGTTTAGGTCAGGAAGAGTACGGCATAGACATTCTCAAGGTGCAAGAAATTCGCGGTTACGATGCAGTTACCTACATTGCGAATGCTCCCGAATTCATTAAAGGGGTGATCAATCTGCGTGGCATCATCGTGCCGATTGTCGACATGCGCATCAAGTTCAATCTGGGTAATGTGATATACAACGAGTTCACCGTCGTCATTATTCTCAATATCGCCCATCGGGTGGTGGGCATGGTAGTGGATGGTGTTTCCGATGTAACCACGCTAAAACCTGAGGAGATCAAGTCGGCGCCGGAATTTGGTACGGGGTTGTAGACCCAGTATCTGCTGGGATTGGTCACGGTAGATGAACGCATTCTGATTCTGGTGGATTTCGAACGGCTGATGGGCAGTCGCGATATGGAATTGATCGATGCAACCCAAATGGCGGCCTAGTATTAATCACTGCGGTTTAGCATCGAATTATTTTTGACTGGGAGCAGGTACGAATTATGTCTTTAGCAAACTTAAGGGTGGGTGTTCGTCTGGGTTTGGGTTTTGGCTCGGTACTGGTCTTGCTCATTGGCTTGGTTGCCATCGGGCTTTTCTACATGAGCAGCATCGAAGAGCGGCTGGAGAATGTTATCAGCGACAGCAATCACAGGATTAAGCTCAGTCACGAGATGGCAGAGGCGACATATATCGAGTCGAATGTGATACGAACCATCGCACTGTTTGCCGACAAGGATGCCAAGCAACTGGAGTACAGGAAGATAGAGGCGGCACGGGCGAATTACGACGTTGCTTGGGAGGCGCTCTCGAAGACTGTCGCCAGCGAGGAGGATAAGACCATCCGAGCGAACATAGTGGCAGCCAGTAATACCGCACGACCGCTTACCGACAAGATGATCCAGTTGGGGATGGATGACAAAGGGGATGAGGCGACCGAAGTGCTGTTGTTCGAGGCTGCTCCATCAATTCAAAGATGGCTGGATGTGCTGCAAGAAAATGTTGATCTTCAGGAGAAGGTTATCAAGAAGGTTGGGGAAGATGTTCGTCAGGCCTACACCAAGGCGCGTGTTCTGATGCTTGGAATGGGCAGTTTGGCCGTAGTGTTGGGTATGCTTATTTCCTGGCTCATTACCCGCTCCATCATCCGTCCTTTACAGCGGGCGGTTGTGGTGGCGAGTGCAGTAGCACAAGGCGACTTGACGCAACATATTGAGGTCAGAACCAAAGACGAAACCGGGCAGTTGCTGCAAGCACTGAAAGGCATGAACGAGAGCCTGTCGCATATTGTTGGCGACGTACGCGGCTCAACGGATTCCATTACCACCGCCGCCAAGCAAATCGCTGCTGGCAACAGCGATTTGTCGCAACGGACTGAGGAGCAGGCTTCCAGTCTGGAGGAAACGGCCTCCAGCATGGAAGAACTGACCTCGACCGTGAGGCAGAACGCGGACAATGCCAAGCAGGCCAACCAGTTAGCGGTGAGCGCATCCGACGTAGCGGTCAAGGGTGGGCAAGTGGTAGGCCAAGTGGTGCAAACCATGGCCTCGATCAGCGATAGCTCGAAGAAGATTGTGGACATTATCAGTGTGATCGAGGGTATCGCCTTCCAGACGAACATATTGGCGCTCAATGCGGCGGTAGAAGCGGCACGAGCCGGTGAGCAGGGCCGTGGTTTCGCTGTGGTGGCGGGCGAAGTGCGTAACCTGGCACAGCGCTCGGCTGCTGCGGCCAAGGAAATCAAAACCCTGATCGGCGATTCGGTAGATAAAGTGGATACGGGTGCCAAGCTGGTGGATCAGGCCGGCGCCACCATGAACGAGATTGTGCTCGCGGTGAAGCGAGTGACTGACATCATGTCCGAGATTTCTGCCGCTTCCAGCGAACAGAGTGCGGGCATCGAGCAGGTGAACCAGGCAGTGACACAGATGGATGAAGTTACACAGCAAAATGCCGCCCTGGTGGAAGAAGCGGCGGCTGCCGCTGAAGCGCTGGAAGAGCAGGCGCGGGGTTTAATGGAAGCCGTGAGCGTCTTTAAACTGGAAGAGGGGCGAACGATATCGCGGACAGTTGGCGCAAAGTTGATGGCAAGCACTAGCGCTGCAACTCCTGCCTCCGGCTATGCTGCTTCGGGCGATGCCCTACTGGTCAAAAAAACGAGCAAACTGACCAATGCCACACTAACGGGTGATGCCGATGGCGATTGGAAGGAGTTTTAAGCAGGTTGGCAGCTAGTCCGGACTGCGTTAATTTCAATAAGAGAGATGTCATACGCATTATGCTATTTCGATGAGTGCCGAGCAGCTTGGCTGTAGTATAAGTAAAATGCTGCATGCTCGTTGATGAGGTCCACAGTTGTCTGAACAATAGGAAGAGCAAGGCTGAGCAAATCTCCGTCAATATATGACACAAGATCACTTAGCTTGTCTGGTGCGTGTCAGCTGCGATTCGTGAGGACAGCGGTAGTTGAGCAACTGGTGTGCCTAGCACTAGCATAGTGCGTGAGTAAATGGAGAGCATGATGTTCCCAGCGGTAGAAAAAACACGCGATGACCGGGAGTTCATCTTTACCACTCAAGATTTTGAGCGAATCAGAAAGCTAATCTACGACCACGCTGGCATCGCGTTATCCCCACAAAAAAAAGATATGGCATATAGCCGCTTGGCGCGTCGTTTGCGGGCAACTGGACTGAGAACCTTCGATGACTATCTGGCGCTACTTGAGCGTGGAGATGAGGGCGAATGGGAGCTCTTTGTCAATTCCCTTACAACCAATCTCACCTCATTCTTTCGGGAGGAGCATCACTTTCCTTTACTGCAGGAGTATTTGCGGCCGCGCATGAAGAAAGCCAATCTCGCGATTTGGTGTTCCGCCGCATCGACGGGAGAGGAGCCCTATTCGCTTGCGATAACGGTGGCGGAGCTATTCGGGCATATACCATCCCACGTTAAAATCCTTGCCTCCGACCTTGATACCAATGTGCTTGACAAGGCACGTGCGGGTATATATCCCCGGGAGCGGGTTGCAAAAATTCCGGAAAATCTGCTACAAAAATACTTTCTGCGCGGTAGTGGCGCGCATGCAGGGTATGTGCGCGTTCGCCCCGAATTGCAGTCGATGTTGACCTTTCGCCAAAACAATCTGCTTGATGCGACATGGCCGATGCGCGGTTCATTCGATGCAATTTTCTGCCGCAATGTCATGATCTATTTCGATAAGCCGACACAATACAATATTTTGGAAAAATTCGTGCCGCTCATGACACAAGATGGGCTACTGTTCGCGGGACATTCTGAGAGCTTTCATCATGCATCGGATTTATTCAAGTTACGCGGCAAAACCGTCTATGAGCTGACTGAAAATGCCAAGCAACGTGCTTGTCGCTTCGAAGGGCGATAATGGCGACCGAGCGATCACATCGAGCCCAGCGCGAAGCAAGCAGTCGCGAAGAACCGGATATACCAAACCTGTATTACGACCGCCAGTTCAATACGCATGCTGCGAAAATTCTACCTGGCGAATACTATGCGACTACGCGCGATATGATGATCGTCACCGTATTGGGCTCATGTGTTTCAGCTTGTATTCGTGACAGAGAAACAGGAATAGGTGGCATGAATCATTTCATGCTGCCGCACAGCGGTGCGGATGCTGACAGTCTGCTCAGCACATCTGCGCGCTACGGTACCTATGCAATGGAAATGTTGATTAATGATCTGTTCAAGCTTGGGGCACGCAGGGAGTTTTTAGAGGCGAAAATTTTCGGTGGTGGTAATGTAATGCGCGGCTTTACGGTACCCAACGTAGGAATGCGCAATGCCGAATTTGCATTGCATTATCTTGAGACAGAGGGTATTCGCGTCGTAACGAAAGACTTGTTGGATGTACATCCACGCAAGGTATATTATTTTCCGAACAGTGGGCGCGTATTAGTGAAAAAGCTGCGCAGTCTGCACAATAACACCCTCATTGAGCGGGAGCAGGAGTACGAGTCTCGCCTGGATATAAAACCTGTCGCAGGCGACGTGGAACTGTTTTCTTAAAGGGTAAAGCATAATCATGCCGATCAAAGTTGTTATCGTCGACGATTCTGCACTAATTCGTAGTGTGCTCAAGAAGCTACTCGAACAGGCACCGGATATTCGGGTAGTGGGCGTCGCACCTGATCCATTGATTGCACGTGAAGTTATTCGGACGACGAATCCCGATGTGATTACACTCGATGTGGAAATGCCGAAAATGGATGGGCTGGAGTTTCTTGAAAAGCTGATGCGATTGCGCCCAATGCCAGTCTTGATGATTTCGACACTAACTGAAAAAGGCTCTGATGTCACGTTGCGAGCATTGGAGTTAGGTGCGATTGATTTTGTATCGAAACCAAAAATTGATATTGAAAGCGGCATGCAGGATTATGCCGAGGAAATTATTGCAAAAATTCGTATGGTAGCCAAAGCGCGCGTGCGCAACTTGGTGCGTACGACTGCGGTGGTGGCCAGTAAAGATATGGATACTGTATTGCCTGCAATCCGCAGCAGGGTGACTTCAACGGAAAAAATTCTTGTGTTCGGCGCGTCTACCGGCGGTACGGAAGCTCTCAAGGAGGTTCTGGTACACATGCCGCCGGATTGTCCTGGTATTGTCATTGCACAGCACATGCCAGAAGGTTTTACCAAATCCTTTGCAACACGCCTGGACAACCTATGCAAAATCAGCGTGAAAGAAGCCGAACACGGTGACCGTATCTTGCCCGGGCATGCCTATCTGGCACCTGGACACTCCCATTTGTTAGTTGCCCGTAGTGGTGCCAATTACGTATGCGAGCTCTCCCAGGCAGATCCCGTCAACCGCCATCGCCCTTCAGTTGATGTGCTGTATCGCTCCGCTGTCAACATTGCGGGCAAGAACGCCATCGGTGTGATTCTCACAGGTATGGGAAAGGATGGCGCCGCAGGCATGAAAGAGATGCATGCTTGCGGCTCGCACACCTTTGCTCAGGACGAAGCCAGCTGTGTTGTGTTCGGCATGCCTAAAGAAGCTATCGCACAAGGGGGAGTGGATGAGGTTGTTTCGATCCATGAGATGGCAAAACATATATTGACTTATCTTGCGAGCATGGGAGGCAAGGCGTTTCGTATTTAAAGCCGACGACATTGGCAGCAGATATGGATTGAAGTGCGCGGGAATGCTCTGGTGAGACGGTGGGATGTTCCCGGGTAAATTCGATTACAGAACGATTTCCAGTCCCTCACTTGCCAGCAGCACATTAGGGGCATCATGTTCACCGGGAACATAGCCACAGCCAGCGACGGCATTGGCAAGTATCTGTTCCAGCGCATCATCTGTGCGTGTCGGCTCATGATGAGTGCATACCAGCGTGCGCACACCCAGCCGCTTTG
>JAUSQB010000243.1 GCA_030652715.1 Rugosibacter sp. | reverse complement strand
AGAAGCCGCGCGCCCGGTCGGCGTCATGTGGGTAAACACAATGCGATGATCGGGGTATCGTTCACGCAGGGCAGCGACCAGCGGCTGCGCGGCACGCGTTTCGCCCACCGAGACGGCATGCAGCCATAGCGTGGGCGTGAGATGCTGCTGATCGGGTTTTCGTTGCGGGAAAAACCCCCAGCGCTCGCCCCAATGGTGTAAATATTCTTTCTGCCGTCTGGCGCGCCAAAGCAAGTGGATAGCTGCCCACGGCAGCAGCACCAGCACCACTAAAGTGTAGATCAATCGCCGCACAGTCATAACCACGGCTGCGCTGCAGCCAGCACTTCCGCCACGCCAGGCGGCGCGCCCTGCATGCCTAGGTTAATGGCCGAATCAGCACACCCCTCACCGGCCAAAACTCCCGTCAACGCGGGGTTGGACGCGCAAAACAAAGCCAGCGTCGGGCGACCCATGGCAGCGGCCAGATGCACCAGCCCGGTATCCACGCCCACAACTAACCGCGCCGCCGCACAGTAGCTGGCCAGCTCACGCAAGGATAAGGGCGGCAGGGCCACTGCGCCCGGAATCGCTTGTGCCAAGCGGGTAGCGCGCGCGCGTTCAACGCTATTGCCACTGGGCAGCAAACACATGAGCCCGCGTGTAGCGAAAGCGCATCCCAACGCTTGCCAGTGGGCCTCAGGCCACAACTTGTCCGCACGCGAGGTAGCGGTGAGCAGCAGTACCGTATTGCGTGCAGCGGGTGTCGCTGGCACCGTTGGTATCTCTGATATGGCCAACCCGTAGTCAGGTGCCGACACATCGGATAAGACATACCCCAGCGCGGCGGCAGCCAGCTTCCGGTTGCGTTGCACTGCGTGCTGATCCTTGGCTACTGTGAAGGTGGCGTTATAAAACAAGGCAGCGACAGGCTCGCGCGCTGAAGCGACCGCATAGCCTGCGCGCCCTCCTCGCGCCAGACGTGTCAGCAATGCGCTTTTGAGCAAACCTTGGGTATCGACCACGACATCGTAACTTTCACGGCGTAAGGTGGCATAAAACTCGCGCATCTCCTGCCAGGTGTCAGCCTTGAGCAAGGATTTTCGCCAGCGCCGCAAAGCGACAGGAATGACGGCCCGCACGCCCGGATGTAGCTGGGGAATATCCACAAAGCTTTCTTCTACCAGCCAATCAATCTGCGCTTCGGAAAAGGCTCTGCGCACATCCGAGACGACAGGCAGGTTGTGAATGACATCGCCAAGGGAGGATGTTTTAACGAGGAGAATGCGCATTGGCTGATTATACGTGGTGACCTTATGCCATCAGAAATAGCGCTGGCGTGCTAAATTCAACCGCTATACGTATCGCCATGGCAATTCACTGCGCACACTTTGTAGCATGACAAAAACCCCCATATCGGCTGTTCTGATCACCAAAAATGCTGCGCCCACGCTGGCAGCCTGTCTTGCCAGCGTGGCCTTTTGCGACGAGATTCTGGTCGTCGATGCAGGCAGCACGGATGACACCGTCAACCTTGCACAAAGCTGCGGTGCGCGGGTCATCCAAACGCATTGGCGAGGCTTCGGGCCGCAAAAACAGTTTGCCGTTGCAGAAGCCGCACATGATTGGGTGCTGTGCATTGATGCTGATGAGCGCGTCAGTGCTCACCTGCAGCAGAGCCTACAAGCCGCACTGGCTGACATACCCGCCGTACCCCAAGGGGTCTTGTTTCACGGCATATCACCATCCGCTACGGCGAGGAGAGCGTTTTCTGCTCGACCGCCTTGTAGCGCAGTTGGTTCACCAGAGCCGACTTTTTATGCTTATCGCCTTGCCCGGTGCAATCGTTTCATGGGCCGTTATTTACGTCATGGCGAAGGCTACCCCGATTGGAACGTGCGCTGCTTTCACCGGCGCCATGCGCAGTGGTCTGCCGATGTGGTGCACGAAAAAGTATGCTTCACTGGCACAGTGGGCACTCCGATAGGAACGCTCGCAGGCGACTTGCTCCACGATTCCGCAGAGTCGCTGGAACACTATCTGGACAAACAAAACCGCTACAGCACGCTGGCCGCCAACGCGGCACTGGCACAAGGCAAGCGCGCCCATGCCGCGCACTTGCTGCTCTCTCCCCTGATACGCTTCATCAAATTTTATTTTTTCCGGCGAGGGTTTCTCGATGGCTTGCCCGGCCTGGTGCACATCCTCATCGGCTGCAGCACCAGCTTTGCCAAATACGCAAAAATGGCCGCCTTGCAACGCCAGCCCATAGACCCAGCAAACCATCCAACCCAGCCACCCGGCACCACCTCATGATGACAATGACTTTTTTTGCAACGCAGCCCAGGGGCTTGCCGTGAACCTGCGTGCCGCATTGCGCCAGAAAACCCGCATGGGTTTGCGCATCACGCTAGTGATACTGTTCGACCTCTTCGCCGTCATACTGGCCTGGGTAATGGCTTACTCACTGCGCTATAACTTTTCGTTGCCGCACAATTTCCCACGCGTCATTGCCGCTACGCTGCCTTGGGTGCTGATCGTGCATGCGGCCGCCTTTTATCGCTTCGGGCTGTATCGCGGCATGTGGCGGTTTGCCAGCCTGCCTGACTTAAGGCGCATTTTGCTCGCGGCAGGGCTCGCTGCCCTGATCGTGCCGCCCCTGTTATTCATGGTGCAACGGTTAACCGATGTGCCGCGCTCGGTCCTGATTTTGCATCCGTTGCTGCTGGTGCTTGTCATGGGCGGCGCACGCTTTGCTTATCGTTCCTGGAAAGACGGGCATCTGCTCAGCGTTGGCGAACTCGGCCGCGAACCTTTGTTGGTGCTGGGCGCAGGCGCAGCTGGCGCCGACCTGCTGCGCGCCCTGCACGGCAACCGCACCTGGCGTGTGGTTGGTTTTCTGGATGACGATAGCAGCAAGATCGGCCGCCAGATCAACGAGGTACCCGTACTTGGGCAGTTGTCAGGTATTGCCGCAACCGCAATAGCACAAGGTGTCAAAAATGTAGTGATTGCCATGCCACAGGCCGCAGCCAGCGTGCGCCGACGCGCGGCAGAGCTTGCCGCTGCCGCCGGGCTGACCGTACTCACTGTGCCCACCATGGACGATCTGCTTTCCGGCAAACTGATTATTTCGCAACTGCGTCGCGTGGCGCTGGAAGACCTGCTCGGCCGCGAACCTATTGCACTGGATGAAGTCGGCCTGCGCGATTTGCTCCACCAAAAAACCATATTGATCACCGGCGCGGGCGGCTCCATCGGTGCCGAGCTATGCCGCCAGATTGCGCGCTTCTTGCCGCAACACTTGATATTGCTCGATCAATCTGAATTGGCACTGTATCAGATGGAACAAGAATTTTCCGGCCCGCGGTTTGCCGCCATGAAGCATGCGACGCGCTATGTGATCGGCGATGTCAAGGATGCCGCACGGCTGGCCGAGATTTTTGCTGAACACCGGCCGCATGTGGTGTTCCATGCCGCAGCTTACAAGCATGTGCCACTGATGGAAGCGGCCAATGCCTGGCAAGCCGTACGCAACAATGTGCTGGGCACATTGAATGCGGCACGCGCCACTATCGCCTGTGGTGCCAGCGAGTTTGTGCTGATTTCAACCGATAAGGCGGTAAACCCGGCCAATGTCATGAGTGCGAGCAAGCGGCTCGCAGAAATCGTGTGCCAGGCGCTGCAAAAGCAATCGCAGACGCGGTTTGTGGCGGTTCGTTTTGGCAATGTCCTGGGCTCTTCCGGCAGCGTGATCCCGCTGTTTCGGGAACAAATCGCGCGCGGTGGGCCGGTGACGGTGACACATCCAGAGATCATCCGCTATTTCATGTTGATCCCCGAAGCCGTGCAACTGGTATTGCAGGCGGGGCTGCTCGCCCATCGCGACAATGAAGGCGGCAAGATTTTTGTGCTGGATATGGGCGAGCCGATAAAAATCGTCGATCTGGCGCGCGACATGATTCGGTTGTCCGGTCTCGATGAGCATGCGGTAAAAATCGAATTTACCGGTCTGCGGCCGGGCGAAAAGCTCTTTGAAGAATTGCTGGCAGACAACGAATCAACGATGCCAACACCCCATCCCAAACTGCGTATTGCAAAAGCGGCACCCGCCCCTGAATCTGCCTGGCTGACGGCGCTCGAAACCTGGCTTAACGCCTCTTCGCGCAATGAGCAGGAGGTCAAGCAAGACCTGGCAACGTGGGTAGCGGAATATCAACCGCAGGCGATACAGCCTGCTCGGTAAGCTCGCGCTGTTTTCTGTTTTATTGTCACCGCACTACTGTCACCGTATCACCAGCGCCGACTTTTTTCTCGGTTCACTGACTACCCCCTATCAGCAATCAGCCATGCGGCACATAGTTGCGGTGCAGTCCTGCTAACGACTGTGCCGCCACCGCATCAACCTCTTCATTAGTCGAGACAATAAACCCGGTGTCGCGCAGCAAGCCATCGGTCAGACCGTAAATCCAGCCATGCACCGTCAGCGCCTGGTTCCGTGCCCAGCTATCGCGCACCAGCGTCGTACGGGCGACATTGATGGCCTGCTCCAGCACATTCAGCTCGCACAGACAAGCCCAGCGCTGATGATCATCTGCAATGTCGGCTAGTAAATCCTGGTGCTTGTCGCGCACATCCTGAATATGGCGCAACCAGTTGTCGGCCAGCCCCAGCCGCGCATTATCCAGCGCGGCGCGCACTCCGCTGCACCCATAGTGCCCCACCACCATGATGTGCCGCACACGGAGCACATCAATGGCAAACTGGATCACTGAGAGGCAGTTCAGGTCGGTGTGCACCACCACGTTGGCGATGTTGCGGTGGACGAACACTTCACCCGGCAGCAGGCCGGTGATTTCATTGGCCGGTACCCGTGAATCCGAACAGCCGATCCATAAATACTCCGGGGCTTGCAAATGGGCCAGCTTGTCGAAGAAGGTAGGGTCTTCCGCACGTACACGTTCGGCCCAGTCGCGATTGGCCGTAAAAATCTTGTCCATCTTTTGTTCACTATTCATCGGCCAAAAAGTCCTTTTAGCTTGTCTTTCAACTGCTCGGTGGCTTTTTGTTGAATGTCCTGTTTCCTCTCATCGATTTTTTGCTGTAGCTCCTGTTTTTTCTCGTCGATGCGCGCCTGGCTCTTTTCTTTGAGCAAATCGCCAATTGCATTGGCAAATTCAATCTTCCACGTCATGTTATCCAGCGGCCCTGTGACGCGAACAGGCACTGTTATTCCCTTGATCTGATCTGCCTCCCGGCCATCCTGGCCTGCGCTCGTATTCACCACGCGCGCTTTGGCCAGGTAGTTGATCCGGTTATGACCAATATCAATATCGCCCGTGCCCGAGAGCCGCAAAAAGGGTGACTTCATGGTCAAATCTTCGTTATGCGCTACCCCGCCGACAATGCGAAAAGAGGCGGCAAGTTCCGAAAAATCGGTTTTATCCGCCCCGCGTGAAACCTGGGTGACATCCTGCTGTGCCCCCAGCTTGGCTTTAATATCCCGCATGCTCTGCGCCAGATTGATGCCTTTGATGGCGCCATCCCGCAAGACCAATGAAGCCGTGCCCGCCAGCGATTTTTTCAGTGCGGCAACTGTTGCGCCCTGGCCTGCAACATCCACGGTCACAGTACCTTTTCCTGCAATCAAGTCTTTATCGGCCAAATCTTTTAACAGGGGATTGATACTGACACCCGCCAGGTTTTGCCGCACCGCCACCCCATTGCCTTGCGCATTCACCATGAGACTGCCGCTCATCGAGCCTTCATAAAGATTAGCCGACAGTGGCGAGATATCCAACCGCCCATTGGCCGCCTTGAGTTTTGCGTTGAGCTTGGAGAATTTGAGATTCTTCACTTGCAGAAAACCGATACGCGCAGCCCCATGCAAGTTCAGGCCGTTCAAGACTGAAAAATCCAATGGCGATTCGCTGCCAGCAATTGGCTGACCTGCCTCACCTGCGAAAGACGCCGTCACAGCAGGCTTGGGAGGAAAGTATTTATCCATATTCAAGCGATCGATGTTGAGATCGAAACCCAGAGCGAGCGGCGAAAAATGATTGATCTGTGCATCGAGAAAAACCTTCGATTCGTCAAACTGCGTCGCCAGCTTGATCGCGGCTCTTTGCTTTTTCACATCCACCTGCGCGCTGCCATCAAGCGGCAAGCTCACCTGCTTCATGGGCATGGCAGGGTTTTTCACATCCATCGTGCCTGCAATTTTTTGCAGCGTGGCAGTTTGCTCCGTGAGATTCGCGCGCAAAGGAGAGGTCAGACGCATCTTGAGTGCGGTTGTACCGCTGGTTGAATCGGCATCAAACACCATGCGGGCGATCTTGACATCGTTCAGGGTACCTTCCACGCTCGATAGCGCAATTTTCGCTGTTGTTTTCCGTCCACCTCCGGCGAGTCTGGCGTTAAGGCTGATGGTCTTGCCTGTCACCTTGCCCGGCATCAAGGTGAGTTGCGGCGCAGTCAAATCGACATCAAAGGCATTGCTGCCTTGTTTACCTTGCGCGATCAGCACGACATCATTCACAGCCAGGGTTTGTTGGCCACTATCGGCTGCCACATGCGCCGCTGAAACAGTGAGGTCATTAAGAAGAGTCGTCTCGCCTGTTTTTCCATCGCGCTGGCTGAACTGTTTATTGTTCAGGGTCACGACGTCAGCCACCAGCGTTTTTAATTTGCTGTTTGCTGCGACATGATCGGCAGAAAAAGACAGTCCGACAAGCGCCATCGTGCTGCCTGTTTTTTCATCGCGCCGATGGATATCTGCGTTCTGCAAGGCGAGTTTGCTGACCGTCAAGCTCTGCTCTTGGCTATCGGCTAACACATGCCCCGTAGCGATGTTCAATTTAGCAAGCGTGGTCGTGCTTCCTGCTTGCTCATCGCGCCACACTAAATGCGCATTGGTCAGCGCGACACCGGCCACGTCGAGTTGCATGGGCGCCGTATCGCCAGCGCCG
>JAUSQB010000236.1 GCA_030652715.1 Rugosibacter sp. | reverse complement strand
ACCTGATAGCACGGCTACATCTTGCGCCCGAATCGGGCCAGATATGGCTTGATGGCAAGCGCATGTTTATGCTACATCTGTCAGCATTTGCTGCGTTACGGCGTGAGCTCATTGAAAGCCTGGGCATTGATCGGGCGCGTGGATTGTTAACCCGGATGGGTTATCTGGCGGGAAGCAAAGACGCAGAGCTGGTGAATAGCGTGCGCAAAGACAGCAGCGTTTATGACGCATTCTCAATCGGACCTCAGCTTCATGCCTTGGAGGGTGTGGTCAGAGTGGAGCCGGTGATCGTTGATGTTGATGTGGCGCGCGGCAGGTTTTACACCGAGTTTTTGTGGTGGGGTTCCATTGAGGATGAGGCGCATAAAGCAGATTATGGCGTAGCGGCAGACCCAGTTTGCTGGATGCAGATTGGGTATGCTTCAGGCTATAGCAGCGCATTTTTTGGTCGGCGCGTGATTTACCGGGAAGTGGAATGTGGTGCGATGGGGCATGATGCTTGCCGCATTATTGGCAAGCCGGTGGATGACTGGCCCGGTGTGCAAGAGGATTTACGTTATTTCGATGCGCAACCCTTTGCCAATCGAAAAATCATTAGTCTGGGCGAGCAAAGTGCGGCTACCCCCAGCGATTTTGGACAAGTTCCCGCAATAGAAAATTTACACAAGTCGCGCTTTAAGGGGCGTCAGCTCATTGGTATTTCGGCTGCTTTCAATAGTGTGTGTCATATGATCGACCGGGTGGCGGATACGACAGCGCCGGTTCTCTTGCTCGGCGAGACGGGCGTAGGGAAAGAAATTTTTGCGCAAACGCTGCATGCCGTGAGCCCACGTGCAGAAAAACCTTTCGTTGCCATTAACTGTGCGGCGATTCCTGAGACTTTGCTGGAGACTGATTTATTCGGGGTAGAGAAGGGTGCTTTTACCGGTGCGACGGTTTCTCGTCCGGGACGCTTCGAGCTAGCGGATACCGGATCCTTGTTTCTCGACGAGATCGGCTGCTTAAGTCTGGCGGCACAAGGCAAACTGTTGCGGGTGTTGCAAGAAGGCGAGGTAGAGCGCGTTGGCGGCACAAAGCCGCGCCATCTGGATGTGCGCATCATCGCAGCAACCAACATTGATCTTGAATTAGCGGTTGCTAAAGGCAGCTTTCGACAAGATTTAATGTTCCGCTTGAATATTTTCCCGATTGCGATTCCACCGTTGCGCGAACGTCGGGAAGATATTCCTATTTTGGCGGATTACTTTTTGCGACGTTATTGCGGCATCCATAAACGACATCGCACGGGGTTCACCGAACGGGCGCTCGATGCGCTGCTTTCCTATGACTGGCCGGGGAATGTACGCGAGGTTGAAAATATTGTGGAACGCGCCATCATTCTTTCTGCTGAAGGGGGTTCTATGGATATAGGACATCTTCCTGCGGCAGTTGCCGCCGGGGTGGGTTTGCTTCGATCGAGCTTGCCAGCTACGAGAGCATTAACGCAGCCTGTCTTGGTCAATGCAAGACGCGACATGATTAATGAGAAAAATGAAGCGGATATCGGCGCCAAGCATGGAGGGACAGCGAATTCGATCACCGCGGATGCATTACATAACGCGATAGAACATCATCGCGGCAACTTGTCTGCTGTAGCTCGGGCTTTGGGTGTTACCCGTCCGCGAGTAGCCTATCAGGCTAAAAAACTCGGGATGGAGTCGCTTTTGCGGCGCCGAACATAAGGGATGAAATTTTACACGGAGTAATTTTTAACTTTATGCTAGTGTAGCAATACTTTTCGTC
>JAUSQB010000235.1 GCA_030652715.1 Rugosibacter sp. | reverse complement strand
GGCACGCCCCAGTTGCGCTGGCGCGAGATGCACCAGTCCGGCCGACCGGCGATCATCGCGCGCAGACGCGCTTGGCCCCAGCTTGGGTAGAAGGCGGTTTCGTCGATGCCTTTTAACGCGATCTCGCGCAGGCTGGCGCCCTTCGGACGCACGTCCATGCCGACGAACCATTGCGGCGCGGCGCGATAAATAATCGGCGTACGATGTCGCCAGCAGTGCATATAGCTGTGAGTGACGGGCGCATGAGAAAAGAGCGCGCCCACCTCATTGAGCTTCTCGACGATTTTCGGATTCGCCTTCCAGATGTGCAAACCGCCAAAAAACGGCAGGTCAGCCGCATACACGCCATTGCCCTGCACCGGATTCAGGATGTCGTCAAACGCAAAGCGGTGACTCATGCAGGAGACAAAATCTTCCACGCCATAGGCGGGCGCCGCATGCACGATGCCCGTGCCCGCATCCACGCCGACGTAATCGGCAGGAATCACCGGGCCGCTACGATCGTACAGCGGATGGCGGAAGCGGATGCCGGTTAACGCCGCGCCCTTCGTGGTGGCCAGAACATTGCCCGTCAAGTGATAACGGGTGAGACAGCTTTCCACCAACTCGCTCGCCAACAGCAACACGCCACGCGAAGTTTCAACCAGCGCATATTCCAATTCAGGATGCACGTTAAACGCCTGATTCGCGGGAATCGTCCAGGGTGTTGTTGTCCAGATCACCGCAAAAATAGTCGGCGCTGGTGACACGGCGACCTTGAACGCGGCGGCGAGTTTTTCCGGCTCGGCGCAGATAAAACCGACATCCACCGCCGGGCTTTGCTTGTCAAGATATTCCACTTCCGCCTCAGCCAAGGCCGAGCCGCAATCAAAACACCAATTCACCGGCTTCAAACCTTTGAACACCCAGCCCTGCTTGACGATCTCTGCCAACGCGCGAATCTCGCCCGCTTCGTTGGCAAAGTCCATCGTTAAATAGGGATTGTCCCAATCGCCTAGTACACCCAGACGGATGAAGCCTTTTTTCTGAATTTCGACCTGCTCGGCGGCAAAGGCACGGCACAGCTCGCGCACCTTGTCGGCGGGCAGATTTTTGCCATGCAGCACTTCAATCTTGTGCTCGATCGGCAGGCCGTGGCA
>JAUSQB010000212.1 GCA_030652715.1 Rugosibacter sp. | reverse complement strand
GACGCTGCTGCACTTCGAGGTTCAGGGCCTGGCGGTCGGAATCGCTGTTGGTGGCGTTGGCCGACTGCACGGCCAGTTCGCGGATGCGCTGCAGGTTCTGGGTCATTTCCGCCAGCGCGCCTTCGCCGGTCTGCGACAGAGAAATACCGTCGTTGGCGTTGCGCACCGCCTGGTTAAGGCCGCGAATCTGGGTAGTGAAACGTTCGGTAACTGCCAGGCCTGCTGCATCGTCTTTAGCGCTGTTGATGCGCAGACCGGAAGACAAGCGTTGCAGGGAGGTCGCCAGGGAACTTTGCGATGTAGTGAGATTGCGCTGGGCGTTCAGCGACGAGATATTGGTGTTAATAACTGAGGGCATTCTGCTTCTCCTTTAAAGGATTGTCTCTTCTTTGTCAGCCTGCGGATAACGACTTTGGGCTGGCACCATAGTTAAATGCATAGTTACGGTGTTGCATAGGATTTGAGGCGCTGTAGATTATCTACAGTTCAATCTACGGACTGGAAATGAAAAACTTTAGCCCCTTGCGCAAAAACTGCTACATTCATCATCTGTTACGCAGGATAAACTCGTGAATGATGGAGTGACGCCATGATCGAACACCCGCTCTCCACTGCTGCGGCCTGGATTGCTTTCTTCGCCCAGATCGATTTTCCGGTGCTGCGTCATTCGGTCACCGAGCTGGAATATTGGCATGAAAATGCCGACAACACCGATATTCATAAGCTATCGGAGGTTATCTTGCATGACCCCCTGCTGACACTGCGCGTCCTGGCCTACATTGAGTCCCACCGCCATCAGCGACAAACCACCGACATCACCACCATTGATCGCGCGATCATGATGATAGGCATGACCCCTTTTTTTCGCGACTTTCAGCAATTGCCCATTGCGGAAGAACAGCTTAAATCACACCCGCAGGCGCTGCTCGGCCTACTTAAAACTGTTAATCGTGCGTGCCAAGCGGCCCAGTGGGCGCGCCAGTGGGCGATTTTGCGACGCGATGTGGATGTTGATGAAATAAGGCTTGCCGCCCTGTTGCATGACCTGGCAGAACTTCTGATGTGGCTTTTTGCACCTTCTCTGGCACTCGCCGTCGCTCAAACACAGCTTGCCCAACCCCATCAGCGCTCGGCCCATATTCAATCCGCCATTTATGGCGTACCGCTGTATCGACTCAAGCTGGAATTAGCCAAGGCCTGGCGGCTGCCCGACTTGCTGGTACAACTTATGGATGACCAGCATGCTGAAAATCCGCGAGTGCGCAACGTTAAACTGGCCGTTGATCTCGCTCGGCACTCGGCAAACGGCTGGCATGACGCCGCCTTGTCCGATGACTTCACAGCGATTCGCGATCTGCTGCACATCAACCAGGAAACTCTGGTACGCCATCTGGACGTAGATACCGCAACCGCCGACGCCTTGCTCGCGCAGGACAAACCAGCCACCTGAAGCATCAGGTCTCAGACACTGCGACACGCCCCTGTTTTTTACCGTCAAAACCACCCCTGGCTTCACTTTGCGCAAGCGCCGCAACCAACTCGGCCTCACCAAGCGAAATGCCACAGCGATCTGCAATGCCCGCAGTCGATATGCCTTGTTGTGCCAGCGTCACCGCTTCAGCGTACAACGGTGCGATGTTATGCGCCACTTTCAGCTGCCGCATCTCTGTTGCCAGATGCGCCATGCCAACACGCAACTGCTGCATCTCTTGCCGCAGATGCTCCACCTCAACTTGCAAGCTGCGTTCCAGGGTGGAACGTGTCAATTGACCTGAAAAATCAAGCGGCGCTGAATTGCCTACCGAACTTGCCACCGGATTTTTCATCGGAGAATTCATCAAGGGGTCCGTCGACGCTTCCTCCGTGCTTTCCATCCTGTCCACCGCAGGGTTCCCTGCATTTTCGCCAGAGCGTTGCTTTTCACGACGCGTCCGGCTCATCGTCCGCAGCAACCGCTGTAGAAAAATCGCCCCCCCACTGATCAGCAGAGCAACCAGGAGGAAACAAGCAACGACATCAGCCCTTGAAAAGTCAATCATAGTGCAAAGCCCACCCTATCCATACAGGACAACACCGCAAGTAATATCGAAAGTAGAAATAAAAACAGCATACGTCATAGCAAAGTCACCTGCGGTGAAAAATCAGCATGGCTATGCATATCGCCCCCCGTTTTGAGTTTCCCACTACACTTGACCGGTACGTTAACAAATCAGGTCGATGGGATAGTATTGGGACGCTTTGCTCGCTGTGCTACGCTGTTGAGGACAACCCAGTCAGACGGGTCAGCGCTTCACGATACTTGGCGGCTGTTTTTTCGATCACGTCTGCAGGCAAGCGAGGGCCTGGTGCCTGCTTGTTCCAATCCAGCGACTCCAGATAGTCGCGCACAAACTGTTTATCAAAACTGGGCGGACTGATGCCCACCTGGTATTGATTGGCAGGCCAGAAACGCGATGAATCCGGCGTTAACACTTCGTCAATCAGATACAGCCGACCCTCTTTATCCTGGCCGAATTCAAATTTAGTATCCGCAATGATAATGCCATGCACACGCGCAAATGCAGCCGCTTCACGGTACAGACGCAGTGTGGTTTCTTTGACTTTTTTAGCCAGTTCAACACCAATCAAGCCCTCTACCGTTGCGTAGTCGATATTTTCATCATGGTCGCCCATTTCCGCTTTGGTTGCCGGGGTAAAAATAGGCTCAGGCAATTGCTGCGCCTGTTGCAGCCCGGCAGGCAAGGCAATGCCGCAGACAGCCCCGGTGGCCTGGTAATCCTTCCAGCCCGATCCAATCAGATAACCGCGCGCCACCGCTTCAATAGGCAAGGGCTTAAGACGTTTGACCACGACGGAACGGCCACGCACTTGCTCCCGCTCGGCTTCTGTTTCCACCACGGATTCAGGGTCTATCCCCGTGAGTTGGTTCGAAATCACATGCGCCAACTTGCCAAACCAGAAATCGGCTACAGCAGTCAGCACTTCGCCTTTGCCGGGAATCGGGTCCGGCAAGATAACATCAAAAGCAGATAAGCGATCAGTCGTGACAATGAGCAAAAGATCATCGCTCACGGCATAAATATCGCGCACTTTGCCACGCGCCAGCAGTGGCAAACTCGTTAATGAGGATTCAAACAAGGCAGGCTGTGTCATAAGAAAGATCGAAGTAAAAAAATTATTTGACAATGGGACTAAGCTCGCCACTCGTGTAACGCATAGCCATTTGCCCCATCGACAGGGGCTTGATTTTACTCGCTTGACCAGCACAACCAAAGGCTTCATAGCGCGCTTTGCAAATCGCTTTCATGGCCTTTTTGGTTTCGCCCAGATACTTGCGCGGATCAAATTCCTTGGGATTCTCTGCCATGAAGCGGCGAATCGCCGCAGTGGAGGCCATGCGCAAATCCGTATCGATGTTGATTTTGCGCACGCCATGCTTGATGCCTTCGACAATTTCTTCCACCGGCACACCATAGGTTTCACCCATGGCACCGCCATATTGGTTAATGATGGCCAACAGATCCTGCGGCACCGAGGATGAACCATGCATCACCAAATGCGTATTCGGAATCCGCGCATTGATCTCCTTGATGCGATCAATCCGCAGCACAGCGCCGGTGGGTGGGCGAGTAAATTTGTACGCACCGTGCGAAGTGCCTATGGCAATGGCCAACGCATCAACGCCCGTAGCCTTGACGAAATCGGCCGCCTCATTCGCATCTGTCAGCAACTGATCGTGCGAGAGCACGCCTTCGGCACCGTGACCGTCTTCTTTTTCACCCATGCCTGTTTCCAGCGAACCCAGGCAACCCAGTTCGCCTTCCACCGAAACCCCGACCGCGTGGGCCATTTCAACCACGCGACGGGTGACATCGACGTTGTAATCAAACGAGGCGGGCGTTTTGGCATCTTCTTTTAACGAGCCATCCATCATCACACTGGAAAAATTCATGCGCATGGCCTGGATGCAAATGGCAGGGCTCGCGCCATGATCCTGATGCATGACCACAGGGATATCCGGGTTGGCTTCCACCGCCGCCTCAATCAAATGCCGCAGATAAGCTTCACCCGCATATTTGCGCGCACCGGCCGAGCCCTGCATGATGACGGGGCTGTTGGTCTCGGCAGCCGCCTCCATGATGGCTTGCACCTGTTCCAGATTATTCACATTGAAGGCAGGCAAGCCGTACCCATTTTCTGCCGCATGATCGAGTAATTGACGCATAGATACGAGAGCCATTGCTATCTCCTTAAGAAAATCAAACCGCTGGCCGTCGGTGTTCGCCGACCTTGACCAGTTTCAAAGTATTCGTGCCACCGGCCAGGCCGATCGGCTCGCCTATGGTAAGAACAATCAGATCACCTTCTTCCACGACACCTGCTGCTAGCAGCGTTTCTTCAGCCTGCCAGAGTAACTCATCACGATCCTGCGTGACAAAATTGGTAATCAACGGAAACACATCGCGAAAAATACTCACCCGGTAACGCGTGCGGCTGCGCGGCGTCAACGCATAGATAGGCACGCCTGAATTGATGCGGCTCATCCACAGCGCAGTAGACCCGGAATCGGTCAGCGCAGCAATCGCCTTGACTTTCATATGCACCGCAGTAAATAAGGCCGCCATGGCAATGGATTGATCGATGCGAGTAAACGTGCGATCCAAAAAGTGAGCATCCACTTTGACTTCATGCGAGCTTTCAGCAGCCACGCACACCCGCACCATAGCTTCTACTGCGGCCACGGGATACGCACCGGAAGCCGTCTCGGCAGACAACATCACGGCATCCGTGCCATCCAGCACGGCATTGGCCACATCGGACACTTCGGCACGCGTTGGCACCGGGCTAAAAATCATCGACTCCATCATTTGCGTGGCGGTGATGACAAAGCGATTGGCCTCGCGCGCCATGCGGATAATGCGCTTTTGCAAGGCAGGCACCGCCGCATCGCCCACTTCAACGGCCAGATCGCCCCGCGCCACCATGACGCCATCGGTGGCATGCAGAATATCCTGCAGATTATCGATTGCCTCAACGCGCTCGATTTTTGCGATGACCAGCGCATCTGACCCCGCTTCGTGCAATAGTTGCCGCGTCTGCCGCATGTCGGCACCCGTCTTGGGAAAAGACACGGCAACAAAATCCACATTCAGTGCGGCAGCTGTCTTGATGTCCGCCATGTCCTTGGGTGTTAACGCCGGGGCCGACAATCCGCCGCCCTGCTTGTTGATGCCCTTGTTGT
>JAUSQB010000196.1 GCA_030652715.1 Rugosibacter sp. | reverse complement strand
AACGCTTGGCCCGCCTTGTTTCTTGTTTGGTTGCGGGGATAGGATTTGAACCTATGACCTTCGGGTTATGAGCCCGACGAGCTGCCAGACTGCTCCACCCCGCAGGCGAATTATGCACGACTTTGCCGCAGTGCGTCAATCTTATTCTCGGTATCCGTTATAATTTGCGGCTTCCGAGGGGCGCTGCAAGGCGAGGGTTCCATCTCTCCCCAGGCTCGGTTTTTTGCAAACTGCGCTCACCTAACCCGTACCGGGCAGGGTGAGTTCGCATATGAGTTGCATCGATGCACCGCCCTTCCCGGTCACTGTTTTTCAAGGAGCCTTGAAATGAATGCTGTGACTGCTGCTACAACCCCCGATTATGTGATTGCCGATCTAAACCTTGCCACTTGGGGGCGCAAGGAAATCGCCATTGCCGAAACCGAAATGCCTGGCTTGATGGCAATTCGTGAAGAATTTGCCACCGCGCAACCTTTGCGCGGCACGCGCATTACCGGCTCGTTGCACATGACGATCCAAACCGCCGTGCTGATCGAAACCCTGCAAGCGCTGGGTGCCGCAGTGCGCTGGGCTTCGTGCAATATTTTTTCCACGCAGGATCATGCCGCTGCCGCAATTGCTGCCGGTGGCACTGCTGTATTCGCAGTGAAGGGCGAGACGCTGGAAGATTACTGGGATTACACGCACCGCATTTTTGAATGGCCGGATAACGGCTACAGCAACATGATTCTGGATGACGGCGGGGATGCCACGCTATTGCTGCACCTGGGTGCGCGGGCCGAACAAGACCAAGCGGTATTGAACCACCCCACCAGCGAAGAAGAGCGCGTACTGTTTGCGGCCATCAAGGCCAAAATCGCAGTCGACAAAACCTGGTATTCCACGCGCCTCGCGCACATCAAGGGCGTGACGGAAGAAACCACCACCGGCGTGCACCGCCTGTACCAGATGCATGCGCGCGGTGAACTCAAGTTCCCGGCGATCAAAGTCAACGATTCGGTCACCAAGTCCCAGATCGACAACCTCTACGGCTGCCGAGAATCGCTGGTCGACGGCATCAAGCGCGCCACCGACGTGATGATCGCCGCCAA
>JAUSQB010000152.1 GCA_030652715.1 Rugosibacter sp. | reverse complement strand
TGGCGGCTTCATGGATCATATCGAACAAGCGGGTGTGCACTCGGGCGATTCGGCTTGCTCCTTGCCGCCTTTCTCTCTGTCCAAAAGCATTCAGGATGAGTTACGCCGACAAACTGAAATGATGGCGCATGGCCTTAATGTGGTGGGGTTGATGAATGTGCAATTCGCCATTCAAGGACTGGGAAGTGATGCCGTAGTGTATGTGTTGGAAGTCAATCCGCGGGCTTCGCGCACAGTGCCTTTTGTTTCCAAGGCCACGAGTTTGCCGCTCGCCAAAATTGCTGCGCGGTGCATGGCGGGGCGTAGTCTGGCTGATCAAGGCGTTACGCGCGAGATTATTCCCTCTTATTTCTCAGTTAAAGAAGCTGTGTTTCCTTTCACCAAGTTCCCCGGTGTGGATAGTATTTTGGGTCCGGAAATGAAATCAACGGGTGAAGTGATGGGTGTGGGCCGTACGTTCGGCGAGGCTTTTGTTAAATCCCAGTTGGCCGCAGGAACGCGTTTGCCTAAATCGGGTAAGGCATTTATCAGCGTTAAGGCAGCGGATAAAACCAAAGCTGCAGAGGTAGCAGCCCAGTTGCATGCGCTGGGATTTACCTTGACGGCGACCAAAGGGACAGCGACCATGATTGCTGCTGCTGGTTTGCCTGTGGTAGTGGTTAATAAGGTAACCGAAGGTCGACCACATATTGTCGATATGATCAAAAATGGCGATATGGCATTGATTATTAATACAGTAGAAGAGGGTCGTAGCGCGATTTCCGATTCCCGCTCAATTCGTACGTCCGCCCTGAGTGCCAAGGTGACTTTGTTTACCACTATTGAAGGTGCACTTGCAGCATGCGTCGGCATGCGTCATGCGGGCTTGGAAACGTATTCCTTGCAGCAGCTACACACTGAGCTTTTAGCATGAGCGGCAAATTCCCGATTACCCTTTATGGGGCCGAGTTGTTAAGGGTTGAGCTGCATCGGCTGAAAACTGTTGAGCGGCCATCGATTATTGCGGCAATTGCCGAGGCGCGATCGCATGGTGATTTATCTGAAAATGCTGAATATGACGCGGCCAAAGAGCGGCAAGGTTTTATCGAGGGGCGTATTGCTGAAGTGGAAGGCAAGCTGGGTAACGCGCAGATTATTGACCCGGCCTCGCTGGATGCGGATGGGCGTGTTGTTTTTGGTGCAACGGTTGAACTCGAAGACGTAAATAGCGGACAACCTGTGGTTTACCAAATTGTTGGCGATGATGAGTCCGATATTAAATTGGGAAAAATCTCATTTAGTTCGCCTGTGGCGCGAGCACTCATTGGCAAGTTCAGCGGCGATGCGGTGGAAGTTCAAACGCCAGGCGGCTTGCGTGAATATGAGATTCTCGATGTCAAATACATTTGATCTGCGGATGATATTCTGGCGTGATGTTTGATCGGCACTTGAGTTTTCTTGATTCGCCTCGCTCACCCTACTAATCATTTGATGCGCATCGCAACCACGCTATACACCCTCGTTATTGCTATCTGGCTGGGCAGTCAAATAGCCATTGGCTATATCGCCGCACCAATTTTGTTTTCACGACTCGCAGACCACACGCTGGCTGGAGAGTTAGCCGGTGCGATGTTTTCCGTGATGGCCTGGTTAAGTTTGGTCTGTGGTGCATACCTTTTGCTGTATGGGGTGACAGTACAGCGCGCGCGTGCTTTTCGCTCGGGTGTGTTCTGGCTGGTTCTGGGAATGCTCGGTATTACGGTCATCAGTCACTTTGGAATTCAGCCTGTGATGGCACAGTTAAAACAGGATGCATTACCCTTGCCCGTGATGGCAAGCAATCTTCGTGATCGCTTTGCCATGTGGCACGGGGTTTCTGGCGGGCTTTATTTGTTGCAGACTATTTTGGGTTTAGCGCTGGTTATCGTGCAAAATCGTGGCGTGAAAACCTAGCCTTTACGCTTTCTGCCTGATTCATTACGTGCTGCTTCTTGTTTTTTCGTGCCAATTTTGCCTGGCCGCCGTGTTGTCAGCACCGACTTTTCGGCATTTTCATCCACGGGGTTTTCGCGCCAGAGCACGAGCAAGTTACCAATGCGCTGTACTTGGGCACAGTTCAGCGAGTTACAGATTTCATCGAAAAGTGCAGGGCGCGTCTCGCGTTCTATTCCGTAAAGGCGTACTTTAATGAGTTCATGGGCCTTGAGGCAACGATCAATTTCTGCCAAAACAGTCGGCGTAAGCCCTTTTTGGCTGATCGATACAACAGGATTCAAGTGGTGTGCGGTAGCGCGAAGTGCGCGACGCTGGGTAGGATTTAATTCAGTCATAGGCGAATTGTAACGTGAGTGAGAAAATCAAACGCAATAAAAAGAACAAAGCCTGGATGATGGAGCATGTCACGGACACTTACGTGCAACGTGCAAGGTCGGAGGGATGGCGTTCGCGCGCAGCATTCAAGCTCATTGAGATTGATGACAACGACAAGCTGTTGCGGCCCGGGATGACGGTGGTGGACCTTGGCTCGGCACCGGGGAGCTGGTCACAAGTCGCTTCCAAACGGATATTGCCTGGCGGGCGACTCATTGCGCTGGATATTTTGCCGATGGACAGTTTGAATGGGGTCGACTTCATTCTTGGCGATTTTCATGAGGATGCTGTGCTGCACGCGTTAGAAGAAAAGCTGGCAGGCCGGAAGGTAGACCTTGTACTTTCAGATATGGCCCCCAATATGTCAGGTATCGAATTGGTGGATCAGACGCGTGTCATGCTGCTGGCTGAACTGACACTGGACTTTTGTGAGAAAAATTTGAAACCTGGCGGCGTTATGCTGGTCAAAGTTTTTCAAGGTCTTGGTTTCATGGAGTTGCGTGCAGCAGTCTTGAAAATGTTTAAAACGGTTCAAGTCAGAAAGCCAGCCGCTTCGCGTGGTCGTAGCGCGGAGAATTTTTTGTTAGCGCAAGGCAAGCGCTAATATCTGCCTGCGAGTCGTGATTGAGTTGTCCATAGCGTTTGCAGATTGTTATCAGCGGCAATAGAATGGGCCGATTGCATGGCCCGGAGAGAGAAGAGTTATCGTGAATAATATGCTCAAGAATGTAATGGTCTGGTTGGTTGTTGGCATCGTGATGATGACCGTGTTTAATCAATTCAGTTCGCACCAGTCGGCTCAGAATACGCTTGAGTATTCTCAGTTCCTTGATGAGGTAAAGCAGGGACGTATTGCCAAGGTCGTTATTCAGGGGCGTACGCTAGAAGCCACAACGACCGATGGAAAGCGGTTAATTTCCTACGCTCCGCAAGATTTGTGGATGGTGTCGGATCTGCTGAAGAATAATGTTGCTGTGGTTGCCAAGCCGGAGGAAGAACAGTCTTTTCTGATGAGCATTCTGGTTTCGTGGTTCCCGATGTTGTTGCTGATTGGCGTGTGGGTGTACTTCATGCGCCAGATGCAAGGCGGTGGCAAAGGTGGGGCACTGTCATTTGGCAAGAGCAAAGCACGGCTGATGGATGAATCCACTAACGCCATCACGTTTGCCGATGTGGCAGGCTGTGATGAGGCGAAAGAAGAGGTCTCTGAACTTGTTGATTTTTTACGTGATCCAACAAAATTTCAGAAGCTTGGCGGGCGTATCCCGCGCGGTGTTTTACTGGTGGGCAGTCCGGGTACAGGCAAGACTTTGCTGGCAAAAGCTATTGCAGGGGAAGCTAAAGTACCGTTCTTTTCGATCTCTGGTTCGGATTTCGTGGAAATGTTCGTGGGTGTGGGTGCATCGCGGGTGCGCGATATGTTCGAGCAGGCCAAGAAAACCGCACCGTGCATTGTTTTCATCGATGAAATTGATGCGGTCGGTCGCCAGCGAGGAGCCGGCCTGGGGGGGGGGAATGATGAGCGCGAACAGACGCTGAATCAGTTGCTGGTCGAGATGGACGGCTTCGAACCGAACTCGGGCGTCATCATCATCGCTGCCACCAACCGTCCTGACGTGCTGGATCCG
>JAUSQB010000146.1 GCA_030652715.1 Rugosibacter sp. | reverse complement strand
ATCATAGGTATCCAGCGCAATCGCAGCGTCCAGCACCGGGGTGATGTCTGCACAATCACGGATAGTCAGTACCGGAAAAAACACCGGGTGCGCGCCTTGCTCCACCAGCAATGTTGCCAGATGCTCGGCCTGCCCTGCCGGGCGCGTAATGACCACATGTCGCCCTGCGAGGGTCATATCCACCTCATCGAATATCAAGCAAGGCTTGAGAGAATGGATTCAGCCCCTGCCTCGCGCAAGGTGTCAGCCAATTGCTGCCCCAATGCTTCCGGGTGGGCCATTGCGCCGCTCAGTTCCGCCTGTGCCATGCGCGTGCCATCGGGTGTAGCAACAAAGCCGCGCAGCCAAATTGCGTCGCCACGCATTGTTGCGTAAGCCCCCAGCGGCACTTCGCAGCTACCGCCCAGTGCACGCGCCATGGCACGCTCAGCACGCACGCAGGCGGCTGTTGTTGCATCATGGAGCGGTGCCATCCAGGCAGCAATTTCGGGTCGACTTGTTAGCGCTTCTATGCCCAGCGCGCCCTGCCCTGGTGCTGGCAAAGACTCTTCTGCGGTCAACACCGCGCGAATGCGCGCGCCCAAGCCCAGACGCTTCAATCCTGCCGCGGCCAGAATAATGGCGTCGAACTGCCCTTCGTCGAGCTTTCTTAAGCGCGTATCAAGATTGCCGCGCAAGGGCGAGACGGCCAGGTAAGGAAAGCGGGCATGGAGTTGCGATTCGCGACGCAAACTGGAAGTACCTACCACCGCACCCGGTGGCAAATCGTCAAGACTGGCGTAGTTATTGGAAATAAACGCATCCTCGGGTACTTCACGCGGGCCGATGGCAACCAGGCTAAAAACCTCATCCATCTGCATCGGCACATCTTTCATCGAATGTACGGCAATATCAGCCGCGCCATCAAGCAAGGCCGCTTCCAGTTCTTTGACAAACAATCCTTTACCGCCAACTTTAGCCAAGGGGCGGTCAAGTATTTGATCGCCGCGCGTTGTCATGCCCAGCAAATCCACTTGGCAGGATGGATATACCTGTTGCAACAAGGTGCGTATGTGCTCAGCCTGCCAGAGGGCAAGGCGCGATTCACGGGTGGCGATAACCAGGCGGGATGGGGGAGACATCAGTGGTGTCGATAAAAAGTCAAAAGTCATCGCAATACGTCAATGCGCTTATAAAAAGATCTGAGCAGATCAAGGCCACGGGAAGAAAACAAGGATGCTATGAGTTTATCATTGCCATCATTGTCAATACTCCGCTTTTGCTTGCCGCCAGAGCAAATGTCGCCGTCTTGCCAGCGCCGACTTTTTACCAGATCAATACACCACACCACGATGAACCCAGTTCGCCACACAACACCTGCGATTGACCCTGCCAGCGAAGACAAAGAAGCCCCCTTGCGCGAAGATATCCGTTTTCTTGGCCGCCTTCTGGGTGACACCCTGCGCGAGCAGGAAGGCAGTGACGCCTTTGCTACGGTTGAGCACATTCGCCAGCTGGCGATACGCTTTCACCGCCATGACGACCTTGCCGCGCGCGATCAACTGGAAGCGCTGCTCATCGCACTGCCTAACGACCACACGACCCTCGTCGCCCGGGCCTTTAGCTATTTCTCGCATCTCGCTAACATCGCAGAAGATCAGCATCACCTGCGCCGCGCTCGGGCGCACGCATTGGCGGGTGCCAAACCCCGCGAAGGCAGCCTGGAGAACGCGATTGCCCGCGCACAAGAAGCCGGTGTTGATGCCCGCACTCTGGCTGATTTTTTCGCGCAGGCAAAAGTCTCGCCCGTACTCACCGCGCATCCGACGGAAGTTCAGCGAAAAAGCATTCTGGATTGCCAGTGGGAAATTGCTCGCTTGCTTGATACGCGCGACCATAGCGAACTCACCCCCGATGAAATGCAAGAAGATGAAGAAGCCATTCGCCGTGCCGTGCTGACACTATGGCAAACCCGCATGCTGCGCCGCATCAAACTTTCTGTCGCGGATGAAATTGCCAATGCGCTGACGTTCTATGACACCACCTTTTTACGCAAGCTGCCCCAACTCTATAACCAGCTGGAAGACCATCTGGCGCTCACGGTGCCCGGCTGGCCAAAAGGTGAACTGAAACCCTTTTTACACCCCGGATCGTGGATCGGTGGCGACCGCGACGGCAATCCCTTTGTTACCGCAGACGTCTTGCTGGCAGCTCTCCGCGCGCAAAGCCGCAAAGCCCTCAGCCACCAGCTGGAACAACTCCATCGGCTGGGCGCGGAGCTCTCTCCCACGTCCTCCCTGATTGATATTTCCGACGCATTAAAAGCGCTGGCAGCGCGCTCGCCCGATCACAGCCCGCATCGCGACGACGAGCCGTACCGCCGCGCCATTGCCGGCATGTATGCGCGCCTGGCCGCCACCGCGCAACAACTGGATGAGCTCGAAGCACCGCGCCACCCTGTGGGCGTGGCCGAGCCTTATACCAATGCTGCCGAGTTCGCCGCAGATATGGATGTGCTGCATGACTCGTTGGTAAACCACAAAGCCGCCCTGCTCGCCCGTGGCCGCTTGCGCCATCTTCGCCGCAGTGTTGCCATTTTTGGCTTTCACTTGGCACCTCTCGATTTGCGCCAGAACTCCGAAGTGCATGAGCGCACCATAATGGAGCTCCTTGCCATTGCCTGCCCGGGCACCAGTTATCTCGCGCTGGATGAAGCCGCTCGCGTCAAACTGCTGCTGGGCGAATTAGCCACGCCCCGACCACTCACCGCGCCTTCGGTGACTTACTCGACCGAGACGCAAAGCGAGCTGGCCATCTTTCATACCGCATGCCAAATTCACCAGCGCTATGGTCAAGCATCGATTGAGAACGTCATTATTTCCAAGGCCAGCAGCGTCTCCGACATGCTTGAAGTAGCCGTGCTGCTCAAAGAAGCCGGATTGTTACGGCCACTGGACCATGCGCTGGATGTGCATATCGTGCCCCTGTTCGAAACCATTGGCGACCTTGAAAATGCGGCGGAAGTGATGGATCAGTTGTTATCCTTACCGTTTTACAGACAACTGCTGGCCAGTCGCGGTAACTGGCAGGAAGTCATGCTGGGTTATTCCGACAGCAACAAGGATGGCGG
>JAUSQB010000141.1 GCA_030652715.1 Rugosibacter sp. | reverse complement strand
GTGTTTGATTGGGATGGCACTTTGCTGGATTCGACGGGGATGATTGCTGCGTCGATTCAAGCCGCTGCGCGCGATCTTGGTATTGCCGAGCCGTCGGATGAGCGTGCCCGGCATGTTATCGGGCTTGGGCTGATCGATGCGCTGCGCTATGCCATGCCAGGCTTGCCGCCCGAGCGTTACGATGAAGCTGCTGAACGTTATCGTTATCACTATTTGGCGCGGGATCACGAGTTGCTTCTTTTCCCTGGGGCGGCTGAACTGGTTAAAGATCTGTCAGACGCAGGGTTTCAGTTAGCGGTGGCCACAGGAAAATCGCGCAAGGGCTTGAATCGTGCGTTGGACGTGAGTGGCCTGGGCCGGTATTTCCACATCACTCGTTGTGCTGACGAATGCCATTCCAAGCCGCATCCGCAAATGCTGGAGGAGCTGGTCGAAGCTTTCAATGTATCCCCTGCGGCTACACTCATGATTGGCGATACGACGCACGATTTGCAGATGGCAAAAAATGCCCGAACTCATGGCCTGGGGGTGACTTATGGTGCGCATCCCAGGCCAATGCTGGAAGCTGAAGCACCGCTTTTCTGTGCCGAGGATGTTTCGCAACTAGCCGCCTGGTTGCGTATGCATGGGTGATGTTTAGTTGCTTATTTGTACTGTTCACCTTCGATAGCCAGGATAATAAGCAGCTTGAGCTTTCTCTGGCATTTTTATAGGAATATTTATGGCGCAGGATCAAAACGCACTTGTCTGGCTGGATATGGAAATGACTGGACTGAACCCGGACAATGATCGCATCATCGAGTTGGCGATGGTCATTACCAATTCGAATCTGGAAGTGATTGCCGAGGCACCGACATGGGTTGTGCATCAACCGGATGAGGTGCTCAATGGCATGGATGAATGGAACCGTAATACCCATAGCCGCTCAGGGCTGACTGATCGGGTCAAGGCATCGATCATGAATGATGCGGATGTCGAGCAACAAGCGCTGGAGTTTGTTCGTCGGCATGTGCCGGTTCGCACCTCGCCCATGTGCGGTAATTCGATTTGCCAGGATCGTCGCTTTATGGCGCGGTATATGCCCAAACTGGAAGAGTGGTTTCACTACCGCAATCTTGATGTATCAACGCTTAAAGAGTTATGCAAGCGCTGGAAACCGGAGTTGGCAAAGGGCCTGAAAAAGCATGGTCGCCACGAGGCTTTGGCGGATGTGCTTGAGTCGATTGATGAGCTTAAGTATTACCGGGAAAACTTCTTGAAACTCTAGTCAGGACTAATTGCGGCGATAGAGCCGCAACCGCTCGGTTTTATCGCCGGGGCGCGAGGTTTCCAGTAGCAGCTCCCAGTTAGGTAGCGATTTTTCTGCTCGGGGCGTGGTTTGGGTAATCAGGTAGCGGCAGCTTTTTGCCTTGTCGCCACTGGTTGTGCGGATCCCGTTGAAATAGTCTAGTGAAACACGTTGGACTAATCCCACGTTGCGCTGGGCAATACAGCCTGGATTTTTGCCTAGGTGTTGTGAAAAGTCGGCGCTGACACGACGGTAACTCTTGCCATAGTCGATCCATGGCAGCCACAGCGCGGTAATTAATAGCCAGACAGTTGCCCAGCCAATACTCCAGAGCGTGGCGGCGCGCCAGGGCGAGCGGCGCAGGCTGAGTGTGAATACCAGCCAGCCAACGGTGACGAGAATCGCCAGAGCAATTACTATGAGCGGCGTGTGTGCAATAAAGCCAGGGGCGGGTTTTGTGAAGTTTTTGGCAATTTTTTCTGGAGTGCCTGTCAATAAGGCGATGGCACCTAGCCAGAGGAGTATGTTTATCAGCGAAAAAGTGACCATGCCAAACCAGTCAAATGCATTGGCTGCGCCGCGCCGTAATCGGCCTACACCCATGGCGGCGAGCATGCCAAGAGGCACTAAAGCAGGTAATAAGTTGGTTGGCCGGAGATTGCCGAGAAAAAATATCAGCAGGG
>JAUSQB010000133.1 GCA_030652715.1 Rugosibacter sp. | reverse complement strand
TGATCTTTCATGACTGAAGACGCTGATCTTTTGCGGCAGCGCATCGACAAATGGCTGTGGGTCGCACGGTTTTTTAAAACGCGCCGCTTGGCTACCGAGGCAGTGGATGGCGGACGCATCAAACTCAATGACCAGCCGGTGAAGCCGTCAAGAGAAATCAAAAGCGGCGACAGGCTGGAAATTCATTCGGGCGATATCCGCTGGGTGGTGTGCGTGCGCGGCACCAGTTTGCAGCGTCGTCCGGCACCTGAGGCTCGTTTGCTCTATGAAGAAACGCCCGAAAGCCTTGCTTATCGCGCTCGACAGCATGAAATAAGTCGTCTTGCGCCCATGCCCGGCGCGGCATTGCGCGGCCGACCCACGAAAAAAGCCGGGCGATTGATCCGTGGCTTTAATGAATAAGCTGCGCTTTGTCTGGATAGGTTGATCATGGATAGCCTCATTGCATTTGTCCTGGGTTTTTTGCTCGGCGGCGGGCTGCTGGGTTTTCTGCTGCTCATGCGCGTGCGCGAAATAAAAACACAACTGGCGGCGTGTGAGACTGAGCTTTCTTTATTGCGCGACGAAAAGTCGGCGCTGGCGATACGGCGCGCCGAGCTGGAAACTGCGCTACAAGCCGAGCGCACTTTGTTTGCCGAGCGGCAAGCAACGCTGGAAGCCGCGCGCGACAGCTTTAGTGATGCTTTCAAAGTGATCTCGGCAGACGCACTGGCCAAGAACAATCAATCCTTCCTCGAACTCGCCCGCGCCACGCTGGAAGCGCAGCAAGCTGCGGCACTAGCCGCCTCGAAAACCGATCTGGACAAGCGCCAGCAAACCATCGCTGAAATGGTGGTGCCGGTCAAGGCGACGCTGGAAAAATTCGAGCTGCAGATCGGCAACATCGAAAAGCAGCGCATCGATGCTTACGCTACGCTCACCGAACAAGTGCGCCAGATGTCTGAAATGCAAGGCGCGCTACGTACCGAAACCGGCAATCTGGTCAAAGCCCTGCGCGCACCGCAAACGCGCGGCCGCTGGGGCGAGCTGCAATTAAAGCGCGTGGTGGAAATGGCCGGCATGCTCGATCACTGCGATTTTCTTGAGCAGGAAAGCACCAACACCGAAGAAGGCCGCCTGCGCCCCGACCTCATCATCAAACTGCCCGGCGGCAAGAACATCGTTGTTGACGCCAAGGCCCCGCTCGCCGCCTACCTTGAAGCGCTCGAAGCGACCGACGAGCATGAAAAAAAACGCAAACTCGCCGACCACGCTCGGCAAGTGCGCGACCATCTCGTCAAGCTTGGCCGCAAGGCTTATTGGGAGCAGTTCCAACCGACGCCGGATTTCGTCGTGCTCTTCCTGCCCGGCGAAATGTTCTATTCCGCCGCGTTAGAAGCCGATCCCTCATTAATCGAAGCGGGCGTTGATGCTCGTGTCATCCTCGCCACACCGACCACGTTGATCGCCCTGTTGCGTGCGGTGGCCTACGGCTGGACGCAGCAAGCGCTGACCGAAAATGCCGAACGCATCAGCGCGCTGGGGCGCGAGCTGTACGAGCGCATCGCCGTGCTGGGCGACCATTGGGCGGGCGTCGGCAAGAATCTGAACGATGCCGTTTCGGCCTACAACAAATCGGTGGCCACGCTCGAATCTCGCGTGCTGGTTACCGCGCGCAAGTTCCAAGAGCTTAAGGTGACGGGCGAAGACAAGGAAATTCGCGACCTCATTCCCATCGAAAAACAGCCCCGCGCGGTGCAGGCAATTGAATTGCTGACGAAAGACAAGGGTATCGCTGGGGATTAAGCGCTGCACCAGTCGTCAGGTTTTCAGGTGCAGAAAGCGTTCGTCAGGGTATGCGAGAAACGGGTTTATTCTGGCGGACATAAACTTGGACAAATAGTTTTTAGTTATCCATATAACACTATGAAAATAGTGGATAATCTGTAAAAAATTAGTGGACATTTCTTTGGACAAAATGTTAGCAAGCATGTTATCCAGCAGCCTGCCTGCGGCGAAATTCTTAGATGAGAACAATCCAGCCGTATATCTTGATGACGGTGCTCCATTTTTCTCATCCCCCACTTATGATGAGTTTGCCGACGACATTCCTTTCTAGTCAAGGTGCTGTGGCGAGTGCTAGCCTTTCCAATAAACAATCGGCAAACTAAAGGTGAAGAAACAATGATAGATCGCATGATTTATTATCGAATGGAGGCTCATTGAAACGCTCAAACGCAATTGATCTGCTTGCTCAAAGCAAGCCCGTCCTGGCTAACCGCTACGGCGTGACACAGCTCGCATTATTCGGCTCGACCGCTCGGGATAGTGCCAATGTCGGCAGCGACGTCGACATTCTGGTGGCGTTCGACGGTCCGGCCACTTCGGCGCGCTATTTTGGCGTTCAGTTCTATCTTGAAGACTTGTTTGGCTGTGCGGTCGATCTGGTGACGGAAAAGGCATTGCGTGCGGAACTCCGTCCCTTTGTTGAAAAAGAGGCCATCCATGTCTGATGCCGTATCGCGTGAGTGGCGGTTTTATCTTGATGACATGATTGACTTCGCCGGAAAAGTGATCGCCTATACCGATGGCCTCGACCAAGCGTCGTTTGTCTCCAGCGGGTTGAATTACGATGCCAGGGTGCGTAATCTCGAATTGGTTGGTGAGGCAGCTACGCATATTCCCGAGGCAGTCCGTGCAGTGAGTCCTCAGATACCCTGGCGGCAAGTTATTGCCACGCGCAACCGGTTGATCCACGGCTATCTCGGGATCGACAATGACACGCTGTGGAGCATCGTTTGCGACGACACGCCGACCCTGCTCGAAAAGCTGGTGGCGCTCAAGGCCAAGCTGGCCTGACCACGCCGTACCCCGTACCCCCGCCGTACCCCGTACCCCAAGAGTACTTGCTACGCGGCGTCTCACCAGCGCCGACTTTTTTCCCGGGTTCTATTCGTAATGCATAATGATTTACTTGTAGATTTACCCAGACATCCTCTGGCCGACTTACCCGGTGGCCCCGATGTTGTGGTGTTGTGTCCCACGGCGCGGCTGGCGGCGGATTTGCGGCGGGCGCATGGGGCGGCGCAGGTGCGTGCGGGGGCGACGTCGTGGCATGCGCTGCTGAGTGCTACGTCGGCGCAATGGCTGGATCATCTGACTTCGGCGGCGTTGTTGCGTGGGGAGATTTCGCCATCGGCGTTGCCAGGGCGGTTTCTTACCCGGCCGCAAGAGCGTAGTGTGTGGGAGCTGGCGGTCGCTAATGATTTGAACGCAGTGTCCGGCGCAGACGAAATGGCTGATTTGGCTGATTTATTTGATCGCGATGGCATGGCGCTGGCTGCGGCTGAGG
>JAUSQB010000203.1 GCA_030652715.1 Rugosibacter sp. | reverse complement strand
TGCGATACGCACCTTGGCGCGTATCGCACCTGTGCCCGGCAATAATTTAACGCTCACTCTGGATGCCGAACTGCAGCGCATTGCAGAGCAGGCCTTTGGCTCGCGACGTGGTGCACTGGTTGCCATAGAACCCTCAACCGGCGGTATTCTGGCGCTGGTTTCCATGCCCAACTACGACCCGAATTTATTTGTCGATGGTATTGATACGCCAAGCTGGCAAGCACTGAATGAGTCGCCTGATAAACCGATGCTGAATCGGGCTATCAATGGAACGTATCCGCCGGGGTCAACATTCAAACCGTTTATGGCGCTGGCTGCGTTGACGTACGGCAAACGTACACCACAACAAGCCATTATTGACCCTGGTTTTTTCCAATTGGGCGGCCATACCTTTTTGGATGATAAAAAAGGTGGCCACGGGACAGTCGATATGTATAAGTCCATCGTTGAGTCTTGCAACACGTATTATTATGTTTTAGCCAGCGACTTGGGCATTGATGCGATTGCGCGATTCATGGCCGGATTTGGGCTGGGTAGCCGCACCGGCATTGACCTCGAAGGAGAGTCGTCAGGGGTTTTGCCGTCGCCGGAATGGAAGCAAAAGCGTTTTAAAAAACCTGCGCAAAAAAAATGGTATGCCGGTGAAACAATCTCTATCGGTATCGGCCAAGGTTACAACGCGTACACGCCGATTCAGTTGGCACAGGCGATGGCAACGCTGGCCAACAATGGCATTATGTTTCGCCCCCATCTGGTCAAGCTTATTACCGATAGCCGTACCGGTGCGCGTAAGTTGATCGAACCGCAGTCCTTGAAAATGCTCGACCTGGCTCCTGAGCATATTGAGGTTATCAAGCGAGCCATGGTCGGTGTCAATGATGAGGGTACCGGTGCGCGTGCATTTGCTGGTGCAGAGTATGTGTCCGCAGGCAAGACCGGCACGGCCCAGGTTTTCTCACTCAAAGGAGCAAAGTACAAACAACATGCGCTCAAGGAGATGTTTCATGATCATGCGTTATTTATCGCCTTTGCGCCGGTCGATAAACCCAAAATTGCACTGGCTGTAATTGTTGAGAATGCTGGCTTTGGCGCTCAGGCTGCTGCGCCCATTGCGCGTCAAGTATTTGATTACTACTTGCTGGGCAAGCGACCGTCAGCCCCGGTTACTGAA
Source organism: Rugosibacter sp. (assembly GCA_030652715.1). Taxonomy (GTDB): domain Bacteria; phylum Pseudomonadota; class Gammaproteobacteria; order Burkholderiales; family Rhodocyclaceae; genus Rugosibacter. Next base: position 3,063 of record JAUSQB010000203.1, on the reverse strand, counting down.
ACTAGCGTTGAAAGCGGTGAGGAATGAAACCAGATTTTCATGTGATATTACGCATCTGGTGGCAGCGGTTGGTCGCGCCCATTGATTGGCCGCTGCTTGGTATCTGCGGATTGCTTTTGCTACTTGCATTGGGCGTGATGGAGAGCGCCGCACCTGAGCGCGTGGGTGTGCATTTTCGGAGTTTGGTGGTGGCGCTTGTGGCCATGCGATTGGTGGCGGGTATACCTCCACACCGGCTAGCTAGATTGGCGGTGCCGCTGTATCTGGTGGGTATCGTGTTATTGGTTGCTGTTGCCTTGTTCGGCGATATTTCCAAGGGGGCCAGACGCTGGCTTGATTTAGGGTTTATGCGTGCGCAGCCTTCTGAAATCATGAAAATTGCCATGCCGCTGCTGCTAGCCTGGTTCTTTCATCAGCGCACAACGTGTTTGCGATCGAGCGATTTCTTTATTGCTGCGCTGTTGCTGCTGGTACCTGCCGGGTTGATTATGCGTCAGCCAGATTTGGGCACGGCCGTGCTGGTTTTGGCTGCCGGGTTTTATGTGATTTTCTTTGCCGGCCTACCGTGGAAAATCCTTGTCGGTATGGTGCTTACCGCGCTAGCCGCTGCCCCTGTGGCCTGGAACTTTTTACATGACTATCAGCGTAACCGCATATTGACGCTGCTTGATCCGGAAAAAGATCCTTTAGGCAAAGGTTTTCACATTATTCAATCGACTATTGCAATTGGCTCAGGGGGCGTTTTCGGTAAAGGCTGGCGAGAGGGTACGCAGGCGCAACTTGAATTCATACCTGAACGCCATACCGATTTTATCTTTGCCGTCTTCGCTGAAGAATTTGGCCTTATGGGGAACATGCTGCTCCTGGTCCTGTACGGTTTTCTGATTGGTCGTGGGCTAATGATCGCTGCTCAAGCCACGTCACTCTTTGGCCGCTTGCTGGCTGGGGCGATTACGATGATTTTTTTCACCTATGTTTTTGTCAATATAGGCATGGTATCCGGTATTTTGCCGGTGGTTGGTGTGCCGCTGCCGCTGGTGAGTTACGGCGGTACTTCGCTGGTGACGCTGTTTATCGGTATCGGTATATTGATGTCAATTCATAAAAACCGCATGTTGGTACAAAAATGAAGCGAATATTTTTTCTCATACTGTGGCCATTGCTTCTCGCCGCCTGTAGTTTGCAACCGCCCAGACCGTTGATCGAGCGCAGCGCAAGCCCCACTGCTGCCGCATTACCGGCACCGACTTTTCGGCCTGCAAGTCCAAAGGTGCCGAGCAGTGTGGTCAGGCAAGGAGGTGGTTATTACAAAGATGACGGCCCGGGCGATAACCCACCTGAAAATATTGACGCCATCCCGGATGCTGTTCCGCGTGACGAGCCTTTGCACCGCTTTGCCAACAAGGCATATTCGGTATTCGGAAAAAACTATGTGCCGCTCAATCAGCGCATCCATTACAAAGAAGCTGGCATCGCCAGCTGGTATGGCCGTAAATTTCACGGCCAGAATACTTCCAGTGGCGAGCCTTACGATATGTATGGCATGACTGCCGCGCATCCCACGTTGCCGATTCCTTCATATGTCCGAGTGACTAATCAGCATAATGGGAAATCCGTGATTTTGCGTGTTAATGATCGTGGCCCGTTTCACGCTGATCGCGTGATTGATCTATCCTGGACAGCGGCCTACAAACTGGGCTATCTTGAGCAAGGCAGTACGCAAGTCGAGCTGGAAAGTATTCTGCCGGGCGGTGCACCGGTTGCGCAGCCGATAATCCGTAGCGCATCTTCGGATACCACGATGGCACCACTGCCTGAAGTACATCGTGCTGAAGGACATTTCATCCAGATTGGCGCATTTGGCAATCGCGATAATGCCGAAGCGCTGCGAGCACATATGGCACGTGAGTTGGGTGCTCTGGGAGACAAATTGGTAATCGACGCCGCAAATGGCATGTTCCGCGTTCAACTGGGTCCATGGGCAGATGCCGTTGCTGCCCAGCAAGCGGGGAATCAGGTGCGCGAACGTCTGGGGATGAACGTCATCACCGTACAGCGATAACGCGAGGCAAAGCCCCTAAACCCAAAAATGTTGCTCTGCAACATATTGAAAAGAGGATGTTTTTTCTTCGCGAATTCATAAAAATCGAACACAAGGCCTTGTCTTGACGCGCCGATGCGTGTTAACCTACGGCCCGTCTTCTACAAGTGTGTGGGCGCAGCATGTTTTGCTGAAAAATCTGCTGCTAGTCATGCGTTTTGGTTATTGCGTATCTGGCCAGCGCTTAAACAGTTTTAAAGGATGGAAAAACTATAAAACGAGAGGAGTAGCTTCTCGGTTCTGCTTGTATAAATTAAATAAGGGCAGCCTTGTTAACTGCTTGCTGACCATCCGAATTAGTGCGGCTACTTACTGTTAGGCTCTCTGGCTTTAAGCCGACTGAGTCGATTTTTATCTAAATCATTTATCACCCAAACAAACCGTCTATGAAAATCAAAACTTCTACGATCAGCCTGGCATGTGCTGCACTGCTTGTCGGCTTGAGTGGCTGCAGTGGTGAAGCGGATCTCACCGCAGTGCAAGCGGAGCGTGCCAAGCCCATACAGCGCAGCGATATCATGCAGGCCATTGCAACCCATGGCACCCACGTTGCGGTGGGGACGCAAAGCGGTGCGGTTATCACTTCTGCCGACTCGGGTAAGACCTGGACGCGCCAATTACTTGATAAACCCTTTTTGGCTTCCATTATTGATATGGCGGCATGTCCAGATGGCAGTTTTCTCGCCCTCGATTTTTATGGGCGCGTCTGGAGCAGTGATGTTGGTGGCCAGAAATGGAATTCGCACAAACTCGAAAATCCCGAAACCGGCTTGACCATTTCCTGTGACAAAGCAGGTGCCTGGTGGGTTGCAGGTACCTATGCAACTATTGCCAGGAGTAATGACCAGGGCAAAACCTGGCGTGTTATTGATAACCAGCAGGATGCGCAAATTACCACCTTGCGCTGGATCAATGAAAACCGTGCTGTGGCCATGGGCGAATTTGGCCTAGTGCTGAGAACG
>JAUSQB010000116.1 GCA_030652715.1 Rugosibacter sp. | reverse complement strand
TCGCCGCCGATCAAGGCGCAACCGGCCAGCTCGCAACCCTTGGCAATGCCTTCCACTACCGTGGCCGCCGTATTCACATCCAGATGGCCGCAGGCAAAGTAGTCAAGAAAAAACAAGGGCTCAGCGCCCTGCACCAGAATGTCATTCACGCTCATGGCCACCAGGTCCTGGCCGACGGTGTCATGCCGCTGCCATTGAAAGGCCAACTTGAGCTTGGTGCCCACGCCATCGGTGCCGGACACCAGCACCGGTTCGCGGTATTTTTTGGAGATTTCAAACAGCGCGCCAAAGCCGCCAATGCCCGCCAGCACTTCAGGCCGCATGGTGCGTTTGGCGGCGGGTTTGATGCGTTCAACTAAAGCATCGCCCGCATCGATGTCGACGCCAGCGTCGCGGTAAGTCAGGGAGGAATGGGATGTGGTCAAAATGCTTTCCTTAAAATCCAGGTGTGGAGTGCAGCGGATGCGCGGATGGGCGATAATCGCGGCTGAACAAAAATGATGCGAGCGCGCAAATTCTACCGGAAATGACTTCTACGCAAGCCAACCGCCTGTCTGTGGTGTTGTGGAGTGGCGCTGGGCTGGCGCTGCTCCTGCTGCTGTATCTGCTTTCGCCGATTCTTGCCCCCTTCGTGCTGGCAGGCATTCTGGCGTATGTCGCCAATCCGGTTGTCGATCGGTTGAGCCGCTACAGGTTGCCGCGTGCGCTGGCGGTGACTTTTGTGCTGCTTGGGGTGGGTCTGATCTTCGCCGGGCTGGTGTTCATTATTCTGCCGTTATTGATTGATGAACTCGGGCGACTAGCAGGGCACGCGCCTGCGGCGATAGAGCAAATTAACCAGCGCCTGCTGCCTTGGCTGTCACACCATCTGGGCATATCGTTGCGGCTGGATGCCTCGCACTTGAACCAGCTCCTGGCAGGCAACTGGGATGTCATTCAACCAGTGCTTAGCCAGATATACACCTCAGTCAAAATTGGCGGCATGGCATTTTTGGGTGTGGTGGTCAATGCGCTGCTAGTGCCGGTGGTGATGTTTTATCTCTTGCTCGACTGGCATGGGTTCATCGGCCGGGTAGCGGCTTTTATCCCGCGCCGCTGGCAGAGCCGTTGCCAGACTATGGCGCGCGATATTGATGCGGTGCTGGCGCAATATCTGCGCGGACAGATCCTCGTGATGATGCTCCTGGCGCTGTACTACAGCACCGCGCTCTGGCTTGCGGATATTCCTTCGGCACTCTCGGTCGGCTTGGTGACCGGGCTGCTGGTTTTTATTCCTTACCTGGGGTTTGCCACGGGATTCGGTTTGGCTTTACTGGTCGCTACCATTCAGTTTACGGGCGTTGCGCCCATCATTGCCGTGCTGATTATTTATGGCATAGGCCAATTGCTGGAAAGTTTTTTATTGACGCCTTATCTGGTCGGCGAGCGCATTGGTTTACATCCCCTGGCCGTTATTTTCGGGCTGCTGGCGTTTGGCCAGCTGTTGGGTTTTTTTGGCGTACTTTTGGCGCTGCCTTTGTCCGCCATACTTGCCGTGGCCTGGCGTGAGGTGCACATGGCTTATCTCGCCAGCCATTTTTATCAGAACGAAGCATGAATTTGCGACAACAACTGTTGCTCGATCTTCAGCTTGATCAGCCCCCGACACTGGAGAATTTTGTCGCGGGCGCCAATGCCGAGTTGATCGCACGTCTGCATAGCCTGACAGATCATCACCATTTCGAGGCTGTTTATCTGTGGGGCCCGGCTGGCTGCGGCAAGAGCCATTTGCTCACTGCCACGGCGAATGTCGCCAGCACCAAGCGTCCGGTTATTTTTTTGTCGGCGACAAAAGTCGGCGCTGACATGACGGCGGCCAGCGGCAGCTTGCTGGTCATAGACGAGATTCAGAAGCTGGATGAAGAGGGGCAGCGCGCTTTATTCCGACTCTTTAACGCCGCCCGTTTTCTGGGCCTGGCCCTGTTGTTATCGGGCACCGAGCCACCCATGCAGCTGGCATTGCGCGAAGACCTGCGCACGCGCATTGGACAGATGCTGATCTATGAAATCCATCGACTAAGCGATGAAGAAAAAGCCGCTGCGTTAGCGCAGCATGCGCAATTGCGCGGCATGCTGATGGATCCTGGCGTTGTGCAGTATTTATTGCGCCACGGCCGCCGCGATCTGCCCTCGCTCATGCATATGCTGGAAAGCCTTGATCGCATCTCGCTAGAACAACACCGTCCGCTGACCGTGCCGCTGGTGCGCGAGTTGATGCAAACCACTCTGGACACTGACTTGCCATGAAACCGATATTGAATCTTGTTTTATTTGACCTGGACAATACGTTGTTGGCGGGCGATTCCGATTTTGAATGGGCGCAATTCTTGATCACCAAAGGCGTGCTGGATGCCGAGCTGCATGCCGCCATGAATGATAAGTTTTTTCAGCAATACAAAGCGGGCACGCTGGATATTCATGCTTTCCTGGATTTTCAGCTTGCTCCCTTGGCACGCCACACCCGCGCGGAGCTGGATGCCTGGCATGCAGAATTCATGGCCACGCGCATTCGCCCCATCATCACGGCGGCCGCGCGAGAACGGGTGGCGCAGCATGCTGCGAACGGCGATTTGCTGGCGATTGTCACGGCGACCAACAGTTTTGTTACCGGCCCGATCTGCCGCGAGTTGGGCATTCCGCATCTGGTAGCAACGATTCCCGCGCAGGCGAACGGCATTTTTTCAGGCCAGCCACGCGGCCTGCCTGCCTTTCGCGAGGGCAAGGTCGAGCGCGTTGAAGCCTGGCTTGAGTCGATGGGATTATGGTGGGGCAGTTTTGGCGAGTCCTGGTTTTACAGCGACTCGCACAACGATTTGCCCTTGCTCGAAAAAGTAACCCACCCGGTGGCAGTTGACGCCGATGACACGCTTGTGAAAATAGCCACTACGCGGGGTTGGCCGAATATCAGCCTGCGTAGTTAGAGCCGGATGTATTAGCCATAGCCATGGATGTTCTCTTGGCGAATAAAATCAAATGACTCCCTGTCCTGCCAGATATTCTTCATACGTGCCGCGATAATCGATGATGGTGCGGTCGGTCTTGATGTCGATGATGCGTGTGGCGAGAGAAGAGACAAACTCGCGGTCATGCGAGACAAAAATCAGTGTACCGGCAAATTTATCGAGTGCGGTGTTGAGTGATTCGATGGATTCCATGTCAAGGTGATTGGTCGGTTCATCCATCAGCAGCACGTTATTTCTGAGCAGCATCAATTTGCCGAGCAGCATGCGGACTTGCTCGCCACCAGACAACACATCGACGGATTTTTTTGCATCGTCACCAGAGAAAAGAAGGCGGCCTAGCGTGCCGCGAATCAGGGTTTCCACGTCACCGCCATCGTAGCCACCGGCGCGCACCCATTGCACAATCCACTCGGTGAGTATTTGCTTGGAAGCAAAGTCACTCGCGTGATCCTGTGCGAACACGCCGGGCCGGGCTTTTTCGGCCCACTTTACACGACCGCCCTGCGGCGTTAAGCCGCCCAAGGCTTCACCCGCCAACAGGCGCAACAGGGTGGTTTTGCCGACGCCGTTTTCGCCGATGATGGCCACTTTATCGCCTGCTTCGATGCTCATTGATAGCGATTTGATAATCGGTACGCCGGGTTCGTAGCTAAA
>JAUSQB010000098.1 GCA_030652715.1 Rugosibacter sp. | reverse complement strand
CGGCGTATCACCAGCGCCGACTTTTTCAGCATGCTGCATAACCTCACGTGCAATGGCCCCTGCATCCACAGCACGCACAGCCGCTAGCGCTGCCTGCCACGCCTCTGCCTGCGGGTAGGCGCGCTCCTCCCAGCCCAGGCGGCCGCGATAATCCGCTTCGCAAGCCAGCAAAATCTGCATGAAGCGCTCGGGTCGGCGCAGGGCATCGCAGGTTTCCAGTACCTCCAGCCGAGTGGTCGGTCGCAGCTCAGCCACGCGGTGGATGTCGCCGTGATAACGAGCGACGAGCCGTGCTATCTCGCGGCAATCGCTAGGGATGCGCAGACGATCGCACAGTGGGGCAAGCAGCGCGACGCTTTTTTGCTCATGCCCCGGATGTCGCGGCAGCACATCGGCCGGTGTCAGCCCCTTGCCCAGGTCATGAGTGAGTGCAGCAAAGCGCGCCGACAAGGGAGCGTCGAGCCGGGCAGTCATGTCGATCACCATCATCACATGCACGAAGGTGTCGATCTCGGGATGATAGTCGGCCCGCTGCGGCACGCCAGCTAACGCTGCAAGCTCGGGCAGCAGTCGGGGCAAGGCACCACAGTCGGCAAGTACAGTGAACATGCGCGATGGTTGCGCTTCCATCAGACCTCGTGCCAGTTCCTGCCAGACTCGCTCTGCTATCAACGCGTCGACTTCGCCAGCGATAACCATTCCACGCATTAGCTCAAGGGTTTCCGGTGCCAGCGTGAAGTCACTAAAGCGTGCGGCAAAGCGCGCCACACGCAAGATGCGCACGGGGTCTTCGGCAAAGGCGGGCGAGACATGGCGCAAGACTTTTGCGGCCAGATCGGCACGGCCGCCGTAGGGGTCGATCAGGGTGCCGTCATCCGCTTTGGCCATCGCATTGATGCTTAGATCACGGCGGCGCAAATCTTCTTCCAGCGTCACGGCGGAATCTGCATGAAAGACAAAGCCGGTATAGCCCGGCGCGGTTTTACGCTCGGTGCGGGCAAGCGCATATTCTTCGTGCGTTGTGGGGTGAAGGAACACAGGAAAATCGCGCCCCACTGGCACAAAGCCTTGTTTTTGCATGGCTTCGGGTGTTGTGCCCACGACCACCCAGTCATGGTCTTTAACGGGCAAGCCTAGCAGTTCGTCGCGCACCGCGCCGCCGACGGCATAAGTTTTCATCATCCAGGCTGCCTTGTACCATGCAGGGCAACGGCCCTCATCGACGTTGCCAGCCGCTGGAAAGGTAAGCTTGTGCCGCCAATGAGCAGAATCTTCTTCAAGGCAAATCTTTCATTATTTGAACGGCTGTACTGGCGGGTTGCACGACCCCCAGGCGAGCCTTCAGCGATTGCGGCGTACCGCCAAATAATAAGTTGTAATACATTGCATTGCTCATGACCTTTTTTACGTAGTCACGGGTTTCCGCAAACGGGATGGTCTCGGCGTAAATTGCGCCTTCCAGCGCCTGGTTTCCACGCCAGCGGCGAGCGCGATTGGGACCGGCATTATAGGCAGCAGAGGCCAGCACCGGATGGTCGTCGAGCGAATCGAGTACCAGCTTCAGATAATTCGTGCCCAGCCGGACATTGGTATCCATTTCGCTGATTTTGCGCAGATGAAAATCTGCCATCTGGATTTTTTTGGCTACCCACTGGGCGGTGGCTGGCATGACTTGCATCAGTCCCTGTGCTCCAGCAGATGAATTTGCATTGATCACGAAGCGCGATTCCTGGCGCATCAAGCCATATACCCAGCTTGGATCAAGCGCCAGCTCGTGCACCGCAGGTTCGATTTGGGCGCGGAAAGGCGCGAGGTAGCGCAGGCTGTAATCATGTTGCTCCAGCGTGCGGTTGGCCGTGTTGATGGCCCGATCCCATACTGCATGGCGGCGCGCCAGATCTGCTGCGGCCAGTAGCGCGCGATCATTCATGCCGCGCAAACTCCAGTTCCATTCGCGCACGCCTTCAACCCGCATATCGAGGCGGAATAATTCCAGTGCACGTTGCAACCCCGGATGCGCTTCTCCGGCGGCGATTTCTTCCGGCGATGGCGGCGGCGCTTGTAATGGCAAACGTATGGTCCATCCCATTTCTTCAGCCGCAAGCTGGCCGTAAAAATTGGCTTGTCCGGCGATACGCAGGAACAGGGCATTGGCTTGTTCTGTCTGGCCAAGCGTTGTCAGTGCGCGCGCTTGCCAGTAAATCCATTCTGGTTGTTGTGCCCATTCAGCGGGCATGGTGGCAATGACGCGCTGCACGCGCGCCCAATCGTTCATGCGCAAGGCTGCACGCACCTGCCAGGCCATTTGCTCTTCATCGAGCGGCGTTTCTGCTGCCAGGTCATACCAGGCTAATGCTTCCGGTAAATGACGCCCGGCAGCCAGCCGTGCCAGTTGCCCCCATGCATAACGAGCATCCGCATTGGGCAGTTTTCCTTCGATGCTGCGTAACATGGCGGCTGCGGCCAGCACATCCTTGCGCGCAAGCGAACGCACTGCGAACAAAGCCATTTCGCGTCCGCGACGCGTAGTAGCAAAAGACGGGTGCAGGCGCTTGAAATAACGCTCAGGGTCCACCGCAATCGCTTCCAGGCTGCCGCGTTCAAAGTTTTGTTCAGTCGGCAGATACGCTGCCGCCGCTCTGCTAGCGCCGACTTTTCCGGCAGCCAGCATACGTCGCACGCGCTGCCAGATTTCTTCTTCTGTCATATCCCCTGTTGCCGCCAGCTGATCCGCCAGTGGCGTGCACGCAGCAGGTAGCTCTGCCGATGAACCCCACAGCGAACGAACTTTTTGAGGTGTGCCTGCGGCCTGGGCGGCATAACAAGTCAATTCGGTATCAGGCCCGGAGAGCGAAGGGAATTCACGCGCAAAGCGCACCCAGTCAGATTTTTTACCTAAAAACCGCAGCCAGTCATTGCGCAGTTTTTCAGCAAGATAGCTGCCCTCATGTGCTTGCAAAAAAGCAGTGATACCATTGTCATTGATGGTATCTGCATCTGCTGCCAGTTGTTGTTGCAACTGCCAATAGTCCGCCCAGGGACGCAACACATAATCGGCAGGCAATGCCGCCACAGCTTGCTCTAGGCGAAGGCGATTTCCCGTGCGCACGGCCTCGCGTGCCGCAATGAATGCTGTATCGTTTATGGTAGACAATGCAGGTGCTGCACTTGCCGTGCTGCTGAGGTACAACCCAAAGCACAGCCCCAGGCATAATTGCGCCATGAATAAAACAGGGCATTGCATGCCGGGTTGTTTTCCTGCCGGTCGTTTCATGCCATCATTCAATTCGTGATTTAAATACATAGTTTTCACCTTAACATGCCCCGCGATTTAACGCCCGTTGAAGGCACTGCCGATTCCTCTGTTTTTCGCGCCGCATTGCGCCGCGAAAAACTGGCTGCTCGCATAACGCTTGAGCCTGCCGCCCACGCTGAGCTTTCAATGCGGCTCGAAGCGCATTTGGAATCCTTTATTCTCAAGGCATCCGCCATGCAGCCTGAGAATACGCTGGCTTTTTGTGCGCCGACAAAAAACGAATTCGATGCTGCCCCGCTGGTTAGTCGCCTGATTCAGCGCAAATCGCCGAAAAATTTGCAAGCGAGTTCGGAGTGTATCTGGCGCGCCGCAATGCCGGTGGTGATTGCCCTGAATACACCGATGATTTTTCGTGCATGGACGCCGACAACGCCGATGAGCCGCGACTGCTACGGCATCCCGATTCCCGCTGCGGGCGAAGAACTCGCGCCCGGCATTGTGTTACTGCCGCTGGTTGCTTTCGATGATGCAGGCTACCGGCTGGGTTACGGTGGCGGCTATTTTGACCGTACCTTGGCAGCTCAAGTTCCCCGTCCGTTGGCTATCGGTTTGGGTTTCGAACTCGCTCGTGTGCCCAGCATTCGTCCTCAGGCACACGATGTGCCGCTGGATGTGATTATTACTGAAGCGGGGGCGATGCTTTGTCATGGTGTTGCGTACCAAAGTCTGTAACAATTTCTTGTGATTCTGCGGCGGGCTACTGACATGCTGCTTTTAGCCGTTTAAGCGCGTCATCAAGCAGCGCGCGGCGTGTGCCGAAGTTGAGGCGGACGAAGCCTGGCGTGCCGAAGGCCGCGCCGTCGGAGAGGCCTAGTCCATGCGCTTCGAAGTACTGCGCGGGGCTGGCGGGGGTGTTTATGCCGCGTTGTTGGGCAAATTCACGTGCATCGATCCAGGCCAGATAGGTGGCTTCGACCGGGTGCATGGCAAGGCCGGGAATGTTGGCGACAGCATTTTCAACTGCGCGCGCATTGCCACGCAGATAATCCAGCAGTGCGGCTTGCCAAGCGTCGCAGGTGCGATACGCAGCTTCGGTGGCGGCCATGCCCAAGGCATTGGCATGCGGCACGATGCCGCGCATGGCCGTGGTAAATTTGTGCCGCAAGCTGGCATCGGAAATCACGGCAAAGGCACAGCCCAATCCGGGAATGTTGAAGGTTTTCGAGGGTGCCATCAGCGTAATGGTACGCGCTGCGATGTCGCCGCTTAATGTGGCGAAAACTCGGTGCTGGTGAGGCGCCGAGAGAATCAATCCGTTGTGAATTTCGTCCGAGCAGATGACAAGATCATGTTTTTCAGCCAGCCGTGCAAGCTGCGTCAGCTCATCAATCTGCCATGCACGACCGGTTGGGTTATGCGGATGGCAGAGCAGGAAAAGCTTAGTCGATGAGCCTTCCAGCGCGGCATCCACTGCATCGAAATCCCACTCCCAATGGTGCTTGCCCTGTATCAGCGGTACGCTGACCAGCCGCCGCTCTGCGAGCTTGGGTGCAGAAAGAAACGGCGGATAAATCGGCGTGACAGTAAATACGGCATCGTTTTTTTCGCCGACTGCGCGACAAGCGACATTGAGCGCGGAAACCAGCCCCGGCAGCCAGACGATCCATTCAGGCGCAACGACCCAGGCAAACTGGCGCGCCAGATAATTCACCACTGCTTGCGTCTGACTCGCGGTGGGCAGGTTGTAGCCGAACACGCCGTGCGCCACGCGCGCGTGCAAGGCGGCAATCACTGCGGGCGGTGCAGCGAAATCCATGTCAGCCACCCACAGCGGCAGGATGTCACGCCCGGCGTACTTGGCCCACTTTTCCGAATCCGTCCCCGTGCGTTCAAACGGCGCGTCGAAATCAAAACTCATGCAGCATCCATTCAATGCTCATCCCAGAAACAACCGGTACGCCGGGTTTTTTGTCTCGTCGCAGTGCTGATAGCCGAGGTTTTTGAGAAACACGCCAAAAGTTTTCATGTCCTGCGGCGGTACTTGCATGCCGACCAGTACGCGGCCAGTATCGGCACCGTGGTTGCGATAATGGAACAGGCTGATGTTCCAGCCTGCACTCATCTTGTTCAAGAAGTTCATCAGCGCGCCGGGGCGCTCGGGAAACTCGAAGCGGTAGAGGATTTCGTTGGCGATCTGCGGCGAGTGGCCGCCGACCAGGTGGCGGACGTGGCCCTTGGC
>JAUSQB010000095.1 GCA_030652715.1 Rugosibacter sp. | reverse complement strand
TCAAGCATTTATGACTCCTTGGGCTACTTTTGGGGTAGCTGGTGATAAGTGAGGATACGGCGGCGGGCTGTTGGCTTAGACCGGATCCCAGCTGAAAATATCGGCCGACACATCCAGTGGCACAAAATTGGAACGCAGCGCGGGCATGGCGTGTTCAGCCACGGTTTGTGGCGTCCAGCCTTCACTGCGATGAATGCCGCGCACCGGACGAGGCTGGCTCATCAGGAAAATCTCGTTGCTGCGCACGGCGAAAATCTGCCCTGTGACCTCCTTGGCCGCATCGGACGCCAGATACACCACCACGGGCGCGATTTTCGCGGTTTCCATGGTCTGCAAACGTTTCACGCGCGCCTGTTGCGCAGGCGTCTCAGTGGGAATGGAACCGATCATGCGGCTCCAGGCAAAGGGCGCAATGCAGTTGGAGCGCGAGTTGTAGCGGCGCATATCCAGCGCGATGGATTTGGACAAGGCGGCAATCCCGAGCTTGGCGGCGGAATAGTTGGACTGCCCCAGGTTACCAATCAAGCCGGAAGTGGAGGTCATGTGCACATACGAGCTGCTTTCCTGGTTGCGGAAATGCTCGGCTGCCGCGCGGCTCACGTAAAACGCGCCATTCAAATGCACGTCAATCACGGCATGCCATTGCTCTTCGGTCATCTTGTGGAACATCACGTCGCGCAAAATACCGGCGTTATTCACCACGCTATCAATGCGCCCGAAGTTATCCAGCGCGCATTCAATAATGCGGTGGGCACTGGCCCATGAGGCGACGCTTTCATAATTGGCGACCGCCTGGCCACCCTTGGCGATGATCTCTTGCACCACGCCCTCGGCCGGCGTCTGGTCGCTGCCCGAACCATCGGTTGCGCCACCCAGATCATTGACCACCACGCGCGCGCCCTCTGCTGCCATCAACAAGGCGATATCGCGGCCAATACCCCGGCCCGCACCTGTGACAACCACCACTTTATCTTGCATCATGCCTTGCTCACTCATCTTGTCTCTCCTGGCTAATTAAATTTAAAAATCGTTGAAAATACTTATTCTTGCGGGCGTCAGCCCAGGTTTGCCAAGCCCGAATCAAGCTTGCGGACGCAAGTGCGCACTGGCTTCTTCTTCCATGCGCTGCCAGATTTCTATCGCCATCGGGTTTTGGCTTTCTTCCAGAATATGTCCAACCAGTCCCACCGCACGCGCCATCACGCCCAAGCCACGCACGATCTTCCATGGGAAGCCAAACTCGCAGCAAATCGCCCCAATGGCACCGGTGGCATTGATGGGCAGGGATTTACCCGCCGCACGCTCGGCTTCACGGCCAATCGCCTGCATCAGCGCGACATAACGGCCAGACAGCCCATTTTCAGTGGCCAGCTGAAATAACCTGGGGGTGCGCGGGTCAATCGGCTTATGCAGCGGATGCCCCAGCCCCGGAATAATCGCCCCTGCGGCGCGCATTTTGCCCACTGTCTCTTTGGCCAGGGCTTCCAGGTCAACCTCACCTGTGCCTGGGGGCAAGGCCTCGTACAGCATTTTTGCGGCTGTTTCCATGCTGCCGACGAACACCGTGCCCAAACCACACAAGCCTGCGGCAACCGCCGCTTGCAAGGACTCCGGCGCACCCGCGTAAGTCAGCCGTGCCGCGAGGGCGCTGGGGGTGACACCATGCTCAACCAAGGTAACGACCAAGGCATTGAACATGACGGACTCTTGTGGCGTGGGCATGCGTGCGGTGAGCTCTAAAAATGCCATATCGCCCAAATTCAGCTTGCCCAGGATTTCGCTCGGCAAATCGCGGCCACGCACATTGATTTGATCCGGCGTGCTCCAGGCAATGTCCGAACGTACGGGCTTTTGTTTTCTGCTCATGCCATCCACTCCCTAATGCTTTTTTATTGATCGACAAGAAAGCTTGCAATGCTGATCGCAAAATCTTTGCTTTTTTATGTTTTTTTAAATGTCTGCTTTAACAAAAATTCGGGGATAGAGCCTGCACACCCCACCCCCGAAATTTTGTCTGAACTACCTGTGCCAGCTACCCTTTAATGAGTGGCAAGTCAGCATGGCACTGATAGGAAACATGGCACCTTAAACCCTCACAACACAATCAAGCAGGTTTAATGCGCTGCTCTTCTGCATCAAGAAAAGCGCGCATCGCCGGGGCTGAAGCGGCTTCTTTTGCCAGCAGGGCAAGGGCTTTGCTGCCCAGGGTATCCATGCTGCCACCGGCTTGTGCCAGGCGTTCGATGCGTGGCAGACCTTCATCCAGGAAAATCCAGAAATCGTTCAAGGCGTCCGTGCGCACGCGACCATAACCTTTAACGATACGCCCCGCATCCGCTGCCAGCGTGCCCAGTTGCGGGCTCTTTTTAAGGTTGGCCACAATCGCGGCTTCCCAACGTGCCAGCAGGGCTTGCTCGTGGCCATAACGGCGCGAGCTGCGGCGCACGCCTCTGAGCATGGAAATGCCACGCATGGTGGCGTAACCCCAAAAGCCATTGGTATTCATCTGAATCGGGAACTTCATGGCATCAAAATCCGACTTGAACATCCGCCCGATTTTTTCAGCCAAGTTAGCAATGGGTTTAGGCAAGCCACCGAGAATCTGCTCCATATCGGGCACCAAGTAATCAGTCACGACAAACCGTTGATCGCCTGTCACGCCAAACTCCTGCTTGATACGTTCAAAACGCTCTGGCCGTGTCTTGAGCTGTGCTACGCGCGCACCATCTTCATAGGTCATCCAGTTGGACAAATGCTGCGCATAGGCTTCCACCAGATTGGCATCGGCACCTGGCTGCTTGGCCATTTTGGTAACACGTTCCAAAAAGTCCTCGGCATACTGGGTGTCTTGATAATCCATCAGGCGATACAAGGCCTCGGCCAGAATCAAATGCATGCGCGGGCCGTAGGTCAGTGCGGCATGAGACAGCAAGCGGTCGTAATCCTTGCGCTGATTCTCGTTCAACCGCCCTTGCCGCTGGCGTGCCAGTTCAGCGCCAACGACCGGGGCTTGACCCTCGACCATAATCCGCGGCAAGCTGCCGTCCTTGACGCGGTTATAGCCAAGATCAAACGCGGC
>JAUSQB010000094.1 GCA_030652715.1 Rugosibacter sp. | reverse complement strand
CCCGCTAAACTCGACTCAAGCCGCCGGGCCGCCTTGTTTTATCCAGTCGGCAAGATCCCAATATTCACGCCAGTGGGCAATTTTTCCTGTCGCGGTCAGCTCAAAAACACCACTGACTGGAATGGCTAATTTGCCACCGTTCTTAAATTGAAAATAGTCAACGCGTTCGGTGAAAACAATGGCGCCGTTTGCGGCGATGTTGAGCACATCGAAGACAACGCTATCCAGCATGGGCCAATAGGGGGCAAGAAAATCACTAATGGCTTGATGCCCTTTGAGCGGTGTCCACGGCATGTTGTGATAGACCCCATCTTCAGTGAAATAGGGCAGGAGTGCCTGATTAGAGCATTTGCTCCAGTCAGCACAGAAATTACGCACGATGTCGATGTTGCGTTGCTCCAGGGTACTTTGCATGATGGGTTGTCCTTAGTATTTATTGAAATTAACGATTACCGTGCTGTCTATGATACCCATAGATAGCATTGATGCGCTTTAGTAATTTACTCTAAGGTTTGATCAACACTTTCATCGCGCCGTCGGTTTTATGAAAGAATGCAGCAAAGGCTTGATCGACATCCGATAAGGCAAACGTATGCGAGAAGTATTCCTCAGGTTTGACCACACCACGTTCCATCATGCGCAGGGCTTCCCACATGTAGGGCTGCACGTTGGCAAAGCCATTCATGTGCAGCGTGATATTGCGCAAGAACACATCGGCGAGATTCAGATTGAACTTGTCGTCGCAAAATACGCCAAGCGCCGCGATGGTTCCACCGGGGCGAACCAGATCAAGACTCATCTGCAAGGTGTCTGGCAAGCCGACCATTTCAATGACTTTATCAAAGCCACGCCCACCCGTGACTTCAAGCGCTTGTTCTTTCCATCCCTCGTGTGAAGAGTTGAATGTTGACGCGCCTTTTTTGGTTGCAACGGCGAGTCTTTGAGGCAGGGTGTCGATCGCTACCAAACGGCCAGGACCACGATGGATGGCGATATCCAGCGCCATCAAACCCGTGGGCCCGCAGCCAATCACTGCGACTGTTTCACCTACCTGAATGTTGGCCAATTCATTGGCAATTACTGCAGAGGGAAGATTGCAGGAGAGGGTGATCGCCGCACTATCAGAAATCCCTGTGGGGACTTTAATAGCATGACCATCGGCATAGGGCAGCACGAGTGTTTCTGCATGGGTGCCATTCAGGTTGCCAAACGGCACACCAAAACCATACACCGCTTTGTGCGTGGTTTCGCAATGCGCTGTTTGGCCGACTTTGCACATGTAGCAATCCCCGCAGGAGGCCGAATATCCCATGCTGATGCGGTCGCCCTTTTTGAAACGACCGACTGCTTTTCCTGTCTCAAGCACTTCGCCGATGAGCTCATGCCCGGTCTGGGATTTGCCTTTTTCCATGATACCATCCAGCGCGCCACGGTACATGTGCAAGTCTGAACCGCAAATAGACGTTGCCGTCACTTTAACCAATACTTCATGGTCGGCACGCAGCACTGAGTCTGGAATCGTCGTGCAGCGGATATCCTGCGGGCCAAAATAGACTGCTGCTTTCATGTATTGTCTCCCTGATTTTTAAATGCGTTAAGAGTAAATCAAAGACCAGTTCAAAGCGTTAGCGAACGGCGAAAATCTCGTGTCGCGCTCTTGGCATCCGCTGCGGCATTAGGCACTTCTGGCACGGCGGCACAAAAGGCGTCGATTGCCTTGTCGGCCAAGGGTTCCCATTTTTCAATCCACTGCTTGATGGCTTCTGCATTACCTGCTTTTTCGAGAGTCATTTTGACAAGTGCCGTGGTCCAGCGGCGGTGGCGTGCAGCGTCCATCAATTGATTATCTGTCAGCATGCCGAGCAGGGTATCGCCATTGTGACGCGCGGCTTCACCGAGTTTGCGCAGCATGGTTTCTTCAATGGCTGGTTTGGCGACGAGATTCAATGCAACAAATGCTTCACCCCAATCCCAGGTCGTGAGCACTTTTTCCATGAGTTCGCGAAAGCCTTGCCATGCGGGATCGGTTTCCCAGTAAGTGCGCTCGTCCGTGCCGAAACCCTTGTCGGTGAATGTGAGTGAAAGCTCTTTGGTGCGATAAGCCGTATGGCTTAACCAGCGCAAGGAATCAGCCGTTTGAAAAGCTGCGCAGTTGGTAATGGTGCTGGCAGGCGACATTTGCTGTATGTATGCCGATGCCATTTGCACTGTGTGAAATAAGTATCGTGTAGGGGTATAGAGACGTGCCAATGTGCCCGCCCATTTGGAATCAAGCGCTTTGTCGTGCTCGCGTTCGTTGAACTGGTTGAATAGGCCATGAATATAAGTTTCCTGGCCATCTTGCAGCATGTTGTAGGTGCGATAGACAAGTTCATCGGGATCGCGAAACGCATTCCAGTCGTCGTGCTGCAAGGGGCTTGCGTCGCGATATTGCTTGTACCAGCGATTCATCGCGACTTCCGGATCCATGTCGTAGGGCGCGCATCCTTTCCGCGTATTATACAGAATGTTGACGGAAACAATTTCATATTCGCTCGGCTTGCGACGCCTTTTAGCCAAATGACTCCAGGTTTTCAGGGGTTTTAAAACCTCGATTTCGCTCATGGGGAAGCTCCTTGAATTTAATTATTCAGTTTACAAATGCTTGGCGTGGTAAAAGCGGATGTATTCAACTTGGGTATCGATACGTCCTGCAAAAGAGGCAAGCTCGATTTCAATTTCACTCATGCTGAATGGCCGCCCAAGCATTTCTTCAATGGTTTGTCGTTTAAGAATCATTTCATCGCTGGTCTGGATGCGCAAGTAGGCAACTTTGTCTTCAACTTTGATGATCTTGTCAGGATTATCAATTTCTGCCGCTTCCACAACAGCTTGCGCTAACTCACCCTGGCGCATCACGGGGCCGACATTGTTATTTTGGGATAACTCTGCTGCAGTGCTCATTTTTTTCCTTTCTAAGATGGGGATCAACCCACCGCGGTTGCAAATCCATTGGATCGTAGCGACTCAAACAGGCGTAAACAAGGGCACCACGCCTTCAGTATCAACAAAGATCTCTTCGTTCTCGATGCGCACAGGATATTTCGCCAGTTGGCAATCATCCGGATTGATGCCTGTTCCAGTTTTGGCATCAAATACCCACTGGTGTGCACGGCAAATGAGCGATTTACCATCGAATTGACCTTCCACCAGCAAAATATCCTGATGCGGGCACATCCCTTGGTAGGCGCGAATATCTCCTCCCTCGAGACTTAACAGTAAAACCTCCTGACCATTGACTGAGTAGGATTCCATCTCGCCTTCCCACAGGTCATCCAGCGTGCAGACTTTTTTAAAGGCCATGGTGTTTATTCCCAGATGACTTCGATGCATTCCATGGGTTTCAAGCCGGATTCGCTCACTTTGAGGGTACGTGGCAAGGGTTCCTTGGCACCTTGCTGACGTACCCGCATGGTGTGGCCAGGACGTGCTGGGACACGACGACCAACGGAATGATGAGCTGCCGCCGCTGCGACTTCGTCCATGGTGTTTTCAGTATCCACAGGCAGAAGCTGCAATACAAAATCCCCCTGAAAATTGGACGTTAAGGGAAACAATGCCATTTTTAAATCCTCGAAATATAGTTAAAAATAAAGTTAATCAGGCAGTGATGGTGGGTGAAGGCGATGACAACTGGTCAAGCTTGCATCCACGGGTTAGTCACCAGGTGGCAAGGATGTGTCTCAGGCAGCTGCTTTTTGGCGAGCAGCACGAACTTTTTCAACCCAGGCGTAGTTGTGTGCATCGTCGCCGATTTCTCCAGGTGCCAATCCCATGTACTGCAGGCCACCGGCTAGATTCATTGGCTGAACCATGCCAGCCAGGAAACGATCAATTAACGACAAATGACCTTTGTAACGTTCTGGTTCCTGCTCAAAGCACCACTGACAGCCTTCAGAGCAGAAATGGTACGTCCGACCTTTGTAATCAAGCGGGAAATCACGGACTTTCCAGGTCGGGCCGGGGGTAGCATTGATCGGTAGCTGACACATATTGCATACCACCGGTAGCGTCTCGGGATAGGACAATTCGCGTTTTCCAGCGAGCAAATTGTCTGTGATGACGTCCCAGTTGGTTCCCCAAGTAGCATTCCAGCCGGGATATTTTTCTTCCAGCCATGCGCGTTCTTCGGGTGAAACTCCCGCAGCAGGGTTCCACCACACGGTTGGCCGCCAGTACCATACGCCCAAGTGCATGCCATGGTGCTGGTAGTTGAGCTCTTCTAGAAATTGATCCCAGAACCAGGGTTTATCCAAGCCAAGATCAATCAATGAGCGCTCGAACTGCGTCACAATCCATTCCTCCATGAACTCTTTGAAGGATTGTTTTCGATGTTCTAGCGGAGTGTAGTAATCCATCATTGGGCCGGTAAGCACAGAGAAAATTTTCCAGGCTCGCCAGATACCAATATCAACCATTTTTTGTGCTTCGGCTTTCTTCCCGTTTTTAATCAGGATGGCAACCAGTGGAGCGCCAATTTGGGCGTGTCGTGATTCATCCGTTTGCACGCTGGAGATCAAGTTGGAAAACGTCCAGTCTCCTGCCTCGGCAGCATCAGCTGCCAGGCCTAAAAACTGCATGTTGGTAAACCCGGTTTCAAAGGCAAAGGTCAACATGAGTGCCGTATCAACGGCACCGCGAGTCGTCATCATGTCATCAAACATGTGGCGCGAGGCAAGAATGGCCCACTCGTTGGTATCGTAGGCTTTATGTGCCCAGTCAAACTGGCGATCTTTGGGGCAATATTCGTGAGGAAAGTAAAGCTGAATTTGGCCATGACGGATTTCATCCAGCATACCCATGGTGGCCATGTTGCGCATGCCAGGTGCTTTGCCAAAGCGCGCCATGCGGGCTTCAGCCGTCGAGGCTGAGTATTCAGCCCGTGCAATTGCGCCAAAGTGTGCTTTCAGGACACTAAGCCAACCGGGATCAGCATTTTCAAACATTTTGCTGCGTTCAAGTGCTGCCTTGACAGAATAGGCACCTGCGTCTTTTTCGCGCTGAATTTTTACATACTCAGGGTAGGTTTGTTTGTAGGGCTCATCGTAAGATTCCCATGCGGGCATGGGAATCCCCATGCTGCCCGACATTTCAGGAGGAAACAACTCATCTTCCTGCACATAGGTGGGTGTCCAGTTAGTGGTACGGGCCAGGTCATACCAGTCCAATCTGCCTAAATTTGCCATGGTTATTCTCCTCCAAGGGGTAAATAATGCGAATGTAGAGATGTTGATATCAAAAAATTAAATTTTTCTAAACAAGGGTGAGCGAACCTGCTGCGCATCGGCAGCGGAAATAAACTTCTCAAAATAAATATCATCTTCAAACAAGCGGCCTTGCATCAAGGCGTTAATACAGGCATCGATCATTAATGGCGGGCCGCACAAATAGGCTTGGTTCCCTACAAATCCATCCGGGTAGGTTGCGGTGGCCGCATCATGAACATATCCCCGGTGTCCGTTCCAGTCAGAGTTAGCGGGCTCATCCGACAATGTAGGGACATAACGGAAATTTTGGTGCTTTGCTGCGAGTGCAACAAACTCATCATGGTAATACAACTCTGCGCGGTTACGGTGGCCGTAAATGAGTATGACGGGAAGGCTCCAGTCTGTGTTGAGTAAATCCAGAATCATCGAGCGCGGGCTGGATAATCCTGAGCCACCTGCCATGAAGACGAGTGGTTTACGCGCAGATTGATGCACGAAAAATCGTCCATAAGGCCCTTTCACCGTAACACCATCGCCGACTTTTAGTTGATTGTGAATGTAGGTGGTGCCTTCACCTCCTGCAACGATGCGAACATTGATTTCAATTTCTCTGGCAGTGGAAGAGGGTGGATTAGCCAGAGAGAAGGCACGCTCGATGCCTTTGCCGGGCACGACAAATTGAATGTATTGCCCTGCCTGAAAGTGAATCAATTCGTCCAACTCGATGAACACCCCTTTGATGGTGGGCGTTAAATCAACAATTCGACTCACTGTACCCGGAAAATCTCGCACAGGAATTTGTTCTGCATCGGCATCTTCTTCTATCTCGGCTTCGATGGTGACATCGCTATTGAGGGTGGCACAACAAGCCAGTGTCATGCCCTCATCGCGTTCAAAATCCATGAGCGCAAAAGAAGAGGCTTGACCATGCTCGATTTCGCCATCCAAAACCTGTACTTTGCAGGTGCCGCACAAGCCGTGTCCGCAGGCATTGGGAATGTAAATGCCTGCCCGTAAAGCAGCATCGAGAATGGTTTGACCCTCTTCGATTTCGAGCTTTGCGCCCATGGGTTCAATGGTGAGTTCGTAAGCCATGTGATGCTTTTTTCCTCTTTCGTTTCAGAGCAGGGTGGTATTTCTTATAACTGTCGCACCCTGTACAGTGTTACCTACAAGTTTAAAAATTATATTTACAGGCCGGTGTTATTCAAGCCTTTAAGTTCTGGCGTAATAAACACAAGGTAGTCTTTGTGGCCTACCTTGTTTTCAGCCAGCGACTTATCCAGATCAGGTTGCCACGGCTTGTGATCCTTTTCCCATTGCACGGTATTCCAGTCAATTTTTCTAGCATCCGGGTGAAAGGCAATGGACGGCGCGATACGCGCCATGATCGCTTCACGAAGCGTCATGGTGGGTGGCAGGGCAACAGCAAATGGTGCGGTAACGAGTACGTGCCGATCCCAACAAAAATTGACCAAAATATTGCCGTGGAAATTTTTTACCTGATCGCGCGGGGCAAACTTGTAAGGCCCCAAAGCAATAACTGACATGTTTAATCTCCTATCGTTAGCGAGGGCTGCTGCATATTGCAGCAGCCCGAATCAATGAATGATGCGCTTTAATTCTTTGAAGCCTGACCTCGCCACATGGCAAAGTTGCGCTGGTCTTCCGATCCTTCAAATTCGCCGTTATCCCGACCCAGGTTGTATTTGAAGTATTCCAGTACGGCCTTGAGCGGATCAAAGTCAGGTGCGGTCGGATCAACATCCGGGTTAAAGCAATTGCCCTGGTAAATCTGATTTACTGGCAACCAGCTCTGAACGAATTTTTCAGGTTCGTTGCAGAAAATTTCCTGGCAATGGACAGAGCAGAAGACATATTTTTCATCTTCGTACACGGTTTCACGATGGGAAATTTTGGTCGGGTCACCCGGCTCGGTAAAGCACAGCGGAATCTGGCAGGTGGTGCACAGGGTTGGCAGAGTGCTTTGGTAAACCCGCTCGCCACGCGCATGCTTGTCACGTAAAAATTCCAGGCGAGGCCGATAATATTTATCGAAGCTGTCAGGATATTTTGCCGACAACCAGTCGAGCTCTTCATTCGTTAGCGACCAGGTATGGAAAGCCGCTGCACCGCCGTATTCGTAGAAAAGCAGCCAGACTTGGTGGGAGATATGATCTTTTGCTTCGCAGGCATCTGCCCATCCTTTTGGGGGACGAATGCCGTAACGGGCGAGGTCGCGGAACAGTGCGCCACCATTTTCTTCGGCATAGATTTCCCAAGCCTCCTTCCAGCTCATCACCCGTTTGGGCAGCATATAATCCATCATCATGCCTACCAGCGCGAGTACTTTGCTACCACGCCAAAACCATTTATCGATCCAGCCTTGAACGATGGGCACATTGGCCGGGTCTTGTTCCAGCAGAAACTTGATGGCCTCAATACCGAGTGTCATATGACGGGATTCATCGGACTGTGCCGAAAAGCCAAATGTGACCGTACTCATGTCGCCGTTATAGGCGGCACCCGACATGAAAGGCACAAACAAGAGATTCGTCAGTACATATTCAAATGAAAAGCTGATCGCGATCAGAAATTCAAAGGGGCCTGCAGTCAGCGCATCTTCACCAAACGATTTGGGAACCGACAGGTACCATACACGATCCCACATATGCCGTTGGCTGTGGAACCCGTTGTAGTACTTGTTGTAGTTGGAAATAGAGTGCGCCTGGGTTTGGTAATGGCGCAACTCATCAACGGCTTGCATCTGGCACGCGACGCGAGAGGCTTCGCCGCGGAAATGCCGCCCGGCACGCGCGAAGCCTTGTACTACATAGTTTTCCAGCGGGCTCACGCCTTGCCAGAAAAGCTTGATGGCACTCAGATAACGCGCATCCGTGATATTCAGGTGACCATTGTTTTGCGCAAATGCATCGATTACAGCATAGAGCTTGCGATCTTTTTCGCCCTGATACTTCCAGTAGGCATCCATGGTTAGCCGGAAAGGGTCTACCCACTTGTCCCAGTCGTGAATCTTGATCCCTTCGTATTTGTCATAAGGGAACACGGCATCAGCCGGTTGATACGTTGGCTCCCAACCCAGCCCGCGGGTCATGTGCGCATAGCGCTCTTTAATACCCAGTTTTTTCTTGGTGGCTTTCATGTCCATCATGCTTCTCCTAAATTAGTTTGCCCATGCAACGGTTAAGTAGTCATCATCTTCGTCGATATGGCCGCTAATCGAAATCAGATTGACATGCAGTTGCTGAATGTTGAAAGGTTGCCCGGTTAACTCTTCTACTGTGGCACGGTTAAGAGTGAGCTTCCCTTCCGCTTCGATGCGCACCATGGCAGGGGATTCCTGTGCTACGGCATGGGGGTTGTCTTGCAAGAGCGCTTCTACGATGGGTCGCGCTTCTTCATTGGCTTGCACAATAATAAAAACTTTAGACATTTGAATGCCTCCGTTTAAGCCGCAATGCCGAGCTTCTTGGCGCGCGCATTGAATTGTTCAACCACTTCATTCAGCATGGTTTCCTGGGTTTTGCCAAACGCCATGGCTGCAATCGGCGTGAGTGCAGCCACTGCGCGATCACGCCAGGTGTTTGTCCATTGACTGATCAGCGCCTTGTTTTGTTCCGATTCAGCGACCGCTACTTTGAGCACGCCATCAACCCATTTGCTGCTTTGGCCAAACCACATGGGCATAAATGAGGTCAGCATGGCCACGGCACTCCCGCCGCGCGAGGTGAGCGTGTCATCCACAAAGCGATCATAGATGAGCGGGTAGAGCAAGCCATCAAAAACAAAATTTTGTACCAGAAATATTTCCATGAAGTCGCGGATAACAAACGAATCTTCGATCATGTGACGCAACGGTTGCCATGCCTCGCCCGTCATCCATTCGGCTTTGGCGGCGTCCAGTACTTCAGGTTCATCCAGCAGCAGGCCGAGGCGCGTGAGGTACTGCGCAATGCCGAGGTTATCCATGGCTTGCATGATGGCCGGAGAAATAAGTACTTCAGAAAAAGCGCGAGAACAAAGCTCGTTGTTGTTCATATTGGCACCCCATGCGGCATGCCGCAAAGGCAACAGAACGTCTAGTGCGAGTTTTTTTACGTCATCCGATAAGCTCAAATGCAAACAGCGCGATTCGACAAAATCAAAATTAGCTTCCTGTGTTTCCTGCTCTTTAGCCCGCTGGATGGTCCAGGAGGCATAGTAAAGCTGGCGTGGATCTTTCAAGCCATACCACTCGTGCATTTGAATGGCGCTACGTCGCGGATCGAATAATTCAAACTCGGGCTCCCAGGTGGGCCGGTAATGCATGTTGGTTGTTGCCTGAACACCCAAGGTGGCTTCCTGATAACGAGATGCGGGTTTATCACCCCCGATGAGCTCGGCCACATTGGTAAATGTGTTGCGCAACGGCTTGATTTCTACTGCCTTGATTTCTACCGACATATTGCCCTCCTTAAAGAATCTGAATTATTAGTTGGTTGTGCGAAGTGGTTGCAGCGGTTTATTGATCAAAGGCATCGGGAACCTTGATGCCTTTGGCGACATTGCGTAGCGTCCAGTCAAATGCACTTCCGCTTTTTTGTTCGCCTTCAGGCAGGAACTCCACCTTGTTTTCAGCACAGAAAATGTGAAAATCTTTTTCTTTTAGCATGAGCTCGGCAAAGTATTCCGTATGCCCAATGGCAAAATGAAATTCGATAAACCCATCAGCTCGCCGCTGAATAACGCGCACATAGCGTTTGGCGATATCGGGATCTTCCGAGCGGCTCATGACTCCTCCATGGATATAATTTTTAATTGTGCTTACCGAGTTGACTATGCAGGTTATGTGCCATCTTTTATTGCTGCTGTGCGCCATGGTTATTTAGCTCTATTGATTACTTTCAAAAATTAAATATTGCGACGCAATATTTAATTTTTGAAAAACATTGGCAATAGTTAATTATTAATATAAATTATTGACATTAATTTTATTAATGGTTGACTTATGCTTCATGATTCCCGGCCACAGGCTTTTGGCGATTGTAAAAATAACCAGCTACCTGGTTTCGATGACCTGATAGCACGGCTACATCTTGCGCCTGAATCGGGCCAGATATGGCT
>JAUSQB010000093.1 GCA_030652715.1 Rugosibacter sp. | reverse complement strand
ATGCCATGCTGTTCATGCACGACGGGGTCGCCAATGCTGAGCTCGGATAGATCGCGCAGCCAGCCTTCCAGATTCGCGCGGCGCGTGTCGCCACGGCGTGTGCGTGGTCTTGCGGTGGCAGCGTAGAGTTCGTTTTCGGTGATGAGTGCTATGTCATCCAGCAAAAAACCACCGGAGAGTGGCCCTGCGCACAACATGAGCGGGTGATCGCTGAGCAAGAATTCGGCGAAGTCAGCGCATGCGGTTGAACTTAGCTGATGAGTTGTCAGGTACTCGTGCAGCGTCTCACGACGGCCAGGGGATTCGGCCAGCAGTAGCACGCGGCGCGGCTGGCTGGCGAGAAAATTGCGCAGGTTGGCAACCGGGTCGTCGGCTTTGCGCTCGACAGCCAAGGGCGGCAACGTGTGATGCCTATTTGACGGCGTTTCGCCAGTGCCGACTTTTTCAGCCTTGAGCGTCCATTGCAGCCAGTTGTTTGCAGCGATAAAGAACTCTTCGTCGCGTAAAAACAAGGCTTGCGGTGGCAATACTGGACGACTGCGGTCGCCCCCCAGCATTTTGTAACGTCCGGCCGTATCGGTCCAGAATTCGGCAATGGCTCCGGTTACATCGCCATGCAAAATCAGCTGTGCTTTGGCGGGCAGATAGTCGAACAAGGTGGCGGTGGCATCAAAAAACAGGGGCAGATAATATTCAATGCCTGCTGGCAGAATGCCATTCGATACATCCTTATACAGGCTGATGCGCGAAGCATCGCCTTCAAAAGTTTCGCGAAAGCGCTGGCGAAAAGTGGTGCGCCCGGCATCTCCGGCAGGAAATTCCCGCGCGGGCAGCAAGCGAATGTCAGGTACGGGATACAGGGTGCGTTGCGTATCGACATCAAAGCTGCGCAAGGTTTCAATCTCGTCGTCGAATAATTCGATGCGATAGGGCAAGGGTGTGCCCATCGGAAAAAGATCGATCAATCCGCCGCGCACGCTGTATTCGCCAGCGGCCACCACTTGCGTGACATGGGCATAACCGGCGAGGGTGAGCTGGGCACGCAGTTTGTCGATGTCCAGCCGGTCGCCTTTTTTCATGAAAAAGGTATGCCCGGCCAAAAACGAGGGCGGAGCCAGCCGAGTAATCGCGGTGGATGCGGCAGTAATGAGCACATCGCATTCGTTGCGCGAGACGGCGTGCAACGTGGCTAGTCGCTCTGAGACTAAGTCCTGGTGTGGCGAAAAATGGTCATACGGCAGGGTTTCCCAATCCGGTAACAGGTGGGCGCGCAGTTGCGGCGCAAACCACGCAATTTCTTCAACCAGCCGCTGTGCTTCCAGGGGGCTGGCCGTGATAACCGTCAGCAGATGTCCCGGGCGGGCAAGCTGCGCCATGGCAAGGGCATCGATCGAAGCGGAGAATGACGGCAGATCGAGGCGTTGGCCTGGCTTGGGTTGTGCAGGCAGTGACAGCAGAGAATTCAAGGCGAAGACCATCAGGCAAGAAGGCGCGGAATTATACGCATCGCCCGTCAGCCGTTGCGAGTGAAGAAAAGACCGCAGTGATCAAACGATGATCAATCGGGCATCAAACAAAATACAGCAGGCCGATGATCAAGCCGGTGGCAACAGCCAGCATGCCGAACCAGGTGCGACGAGCCAGTGCCCTGCCTCCCAGCACCACAATGAGCCCGCTTTTGAATACCAGGTTGGCTAACAGGGCCAATGTAATCGTGGTTACCGCCTGCGTTGCACCGATATTGTTCGCACCGAACAGGCGTAGCGTCGAGAGCGTGATGGCATCGACATCGGTTAGCCCGGAAATCAGTGCCAGCAGGTACAGGCCCTGGTCGTCGGCAATATCCTTTAACCAGGCAGATAGTACGAGGATCAGCGCATAGAGGGCACCAAATGTCAGCGCCGTTTTGATTTCAGTCGGGTTGCTGATTTGCAGCATAGGCAGCGCTTCGCTGCCTTCGCGGTGCTGTTGCCGCTTTGCCCATGCCACGGCTAACACGCCCAGTAACAGGCCGCTACCTAGTACGGGAGCGAGCGATGCGATGAGGGTCGGTGCGATGAGGAAGGCAACGAAACCAACACGAACCATTACCAGGAGTGAGGCGAGCAGCACAATCACCCCGGCAACTGGCAACAGCACGGCCTGTTGGCGCGCATGACGAGAGAAAATCATTGTCGTGGCCGTGGATGAAACCAACCCGCCAAAAATACCCAGCAGCATGGCCCCATGGCGCGTGCCCACTAAACGCAATGCGGTATATCCAGCCAGTGAAATGCCGGAAATGAGTACGACCATCCACCAGATATGTTGTGGGTTGAGCGCGAGGTAGGGGCCAAAATTCTGGTTGGGCAGGATGGGCAAAATCACCAGCGACAAAACGCCAAACTGCAACACGGACAAAATATCCGTATGCGTCAGGCGCTGGCTTATGTCATGCAATTGGGGTTTGAAGTACAGCAGTGCCGTGGTGGTGATGCCCAGCATGACGGCGAGGGACGCATGACCATACCAGACAATGGCGCCTAATGTGTAACACACCAGCAGGGCCACCACGGAGGTGGTGCCTGGATCGTTGTTCTCCAATGGGTCGGTGGCGAGCGAGGTAATCATCATGGCAGCGATGCTGATGAATCCGGCTGCCAGAATCCAGCTGTTGCCGGTGGTTTGCGCCAGCAATGCGGCTAGACATCCCAGGAGGCCAACCAGGGCAAAGGTGCGCAGACCCGCCTTGATGTCGGGTTGCCGTTCTCGCTCAAGGCCGATCAAAAGGCCAATGCCAAGGCTGGTGGCAAAGGCTTGCAGCGTTGCGTAGTTGGGGTCGAAGGGAGGCATGGTGTATGTATTGTATGTCTGTGCAGGGCAAGCCGCGTGGTGAATTGTCGCGATGTAATCTTGAGGATTATTGACCATTAGGTCAAAAGTGGATAGAGTGCGAAGACATTCACTCCGTCAGTTTTTTGCCATTTGTAGCTAGTGATTAGTGAAAGATTCCTGGCTAAAAATAGTCATGGCGGGGGGCAGATAAAAATCAATAACAGACAAGGAAGAGCACGTGACCATCAGTAATGGAGGCGTAGGCCGTTTTGCCGACAAGGTAGCGGTAATTACCGGAGCGGCGCAGGGTATCGGTTTTGCTGCCGCGCAGCGCATGGGGCGGGAAGGTTGCCGTATCGTCATCGCCGACTTTTCGGCAGGCCCTGCGGCAGAAGCGGTAGCAGCACTCAAGGCCGAAGGCATCGAGGCAATTGCTGCGGTGGGTGACTTGAGTGTGTATGCCCAGGCCGAGGCGGCGATGCAACAAGCGAAACAGGCGTTTGGGGCGATTCATATTCTGGTCAATAACGTGGGCGGCACGATATGGATGAAGCCCTTTTGGCATTACACCGAGGATGAAATCCGTACCGAGGTTAATCGTTCGTTCTGGCCTACGATGTGGTGCGCGCGTGCGGTGATTCCTGTCATGCGTGAAACGGGTGGCGTGATTGTCAATGTCAGCTCAAATGCGGTCGAAGGCGAGTATCGAATTCCATATTCGGCATCTAAAGGCGCGGTGGAAGCATTGACCACGGCGCTGGCGGTTGAAGTGGCAGGCTTTGGCATTCGGGTGAATTGCATCGCGCCTGGCGGAACGTCGGCACCTGAACGCAAGACGCAACGTAACGTGCAGCCTGTCACGGCGCAAGATCAACAGTGGCAAGAGCAATTCATGATGCTGCTAAAGGATGAGGAACTGCTCACGCCGTGGTCTACTGCTGAACAGCAAGCGGGAGTGATCACATTTTTAGCGTCAGACGATGCAGCGCATATCACAGGTGAAATCATTCACACCGGTCGTCGCGGCAAGCGGATTTTTGACAAGCTGGGATTCATTCCCTAAGCCAATGCGAGTTGATAAGTTTGAACCATAAAAGGAGCTGGCATGAATAAGCTGGATGGATTGATAGACCAAAAAACAGGTGCCCAACGCCGATTGATTTATTCGGATCAGGCGATTTATGATCAAGAAATGGAGCGTATTTTTGGCCGTTGCTGGTTGTTTTTAGCGCATGAATCACAGATTCCGAATCCCGGTGATTTTTTCCGCACCTACATGGGCGAAGACGATGTATTGGTGATTCGCCAGGAAGACAATTCGATCAAGGCATTCATTAATAGCTGCACGCATCGCGGCAACCGTCTCGTGCGTGCTGATCGCGGCAATTCACGCGCCTTTGCGTGCAACTATCACGGCTGGGCTTTTGGCATCGATGGCAGTCTGGCCACTGTGCCCCTGGAACGCGAAGTGTATTTCAACGAAATTGACAAAGATCAGTTTCGTTTGGTGCCGGTTGACAACGTTGCCTCGTATCGCGGGCTGATCTTTGGCTGCTTTGATAAAGAGGCCCCCTCGCTGGAAGACTATCTGGGAGATGCGCGCTGGTATCTGGATGCCGTTCTGGACGCCATGCCAGGCGGCACCGAGTTAATCGGTGCTACGCAAAAAGTGGTGCTGCATACCAACTGGAAGCTGCCTGTCGAAAACGTGTGTGGTGATGGTTATCACTTGGGCTGGTCGCACGCGGGTGCCATGAAGGCGGTGCAAAGCGGCGATCTCTCCGGTTTTACTGTGGGCAATTCGAGCGTTGATCTAGAAGGCGGCATGTCGGTTGCGGGGCTCAACGGTAATTCGGTGTTAGCGGCGCTCGATGGTCGCTCGGGCTATGCCTTTTACCCCGACCCCACCCTGGCGCTGAAATATCTGGAAGAGAATCGCGCCAAAGCCGTGGCTCGCCTAGGCAAGTTTCGTGGTGAACAACTGTGGGGGTCGCAAATCAACTTTACGGTGTTCCCCAGCTTGCAGTTTTTGCCCGGGCTTAACTGGTTCCGCGTGTATCACCCTAAAGGCCCTGGCAAGATTGAGATGTGGACCTGGGCGATTGTCGAAAAAGCCATGCCGGACGAATTAAAGCAGCAGGTTCTCGATAACGTCCTGCTCACCTTTGGCCCGGCGGGTCTGTTTGACAATGATGACGGTGACAACCTGGCCGCCTGCACCTCGCAATCACGCGGCTGGCGCACGCGCCAGATGCCGGTGTATACCAACATGGCGCTGGGCCACTCAGGCAAACGCGCAGGGCTGCCGGGCGATATTGCTTCCGGCATCGTCAGCGAACACAACCAGCGCTATTTCTATCGTCGCTGGCAAGAACACATGCAGGCCAAGGATTGGTCTGAAGTGCCCCAATACAACCTGAACCCCTTGGAGGCAGAAGATGAACAGCACGCTGTCCAAACCGCTTGAGGTGCCTGTCATGCTCGCCGTTGATAAG
>JAUSQB010000078.1 GCA_030652715.1 Rugosibacter sp. | reverse complement strand
GCCTGGATGCCGCGCTGGAGCTACTTCGTGACAATGCGATTGGCTGCGAGCTGATCGACGAGCGATACGCGGGGGCGCCGCTGGACGTGGCGTTTTCCGGCACTTTACGCTTGGATCAAGAATTCGCTGTCGCCGCCATGCTGCATCACGATTCAGGCGTCCTGTGCGCGCCGACTGCATTTGGCAAAACGGTTACTGCCGCAGCGATGATTGCCCGGCGGGGAGTGAACACACTGGTGCTCGTACACCGGCGGGAACTGCTCAAGCAGTGGCAGGAGCGTTTGCAATCATTTCTGGGCGTTGGCAAGGGCGTGCTCGGCACCATCGGTGGCGGCAAAGCCAAACCGACAGGGAAAATTGATATCGCCGTGATGCAGTCGTTATCGCGCCAAGGTGAAATCAATCCGTTGGTCGAAAATTACGGCCACGTCATCATCGATGAATGCCATCACCTGAGTGCAGAGTCATTCGAGGCAATTCTGAAACAGACCAAAGCGAAATATGTGCTTGGTTTGACCGCCACACCGATTCGTCGCGATGGCCGGCAGCCGATTATTTTCATGCAGTGCGGGCCAACGCGCCATACCGCCGCGAAACCATTGGGAGCACCACACGATCTGGCCGTCACGCCATGCACTCTTCACACGAGAATTGATTTGCCGCAGGAAGCGGGGATTCAGGATGTTTTCCGGCACATCGCCGGTGATCCGGCACGGACAGCCGCGATTGCGACGGAGATCGAGAATGCGTACAAGCAAGGCAGGAAGATCCTCGTGCTGACGGAGCGAACGGAGCATCTCGATTCCATCGCGGCGGCTCTGAACGGCAAAGTTTCAGCACTGACTGTTTTGCATGGCAGGTTGGCAAAAAAACTGCGTGCCACTTTGATCACCGAACTTGAGGCGCTACCCCCGGACGCACCCCGCGTACTGCTTGCGACCGGCAAGCTGGTCGGTGAAGGTTTCGACCATCCACCGCTTGATACCCTGGTGCTGGCGATGCCTGTGTCGTGGAAAGGAACGCTTCAGCAATACGCTGGCCGTCTGCACCGTGAGCACGCGACCAAGACCGATGTGCGCATCATCGATTTCGTAGATACCGGCCACCCGGCGCTGCTGCGGATGTGGGACAAGCGCCAGCGCGGTTATCGGGCGATGGGATACAGAATTGCTGAATGATCTGCGGCGAACCGCAGATGCCCGCAGGGTTACTCATTGGTTCCAATAGCGAGTCGTTCGGTAGTAAACTGCACGCCACCAGTATTCAAGCAGATAGCCAATTCTTCGGGGTTGGCTATCTGCTTTCTGGCTTGGCATGCAAGCGCTGTGTAGGCGGTTTCATCTCATTAATTCGCCGTCTCACCAGCGCCGACTTTTTGGATAGCCGTGCAGAACCACTGCAATAGCGAACATTTGGCAGCCAAGCTTATTCGACCAGATCACGATAGGCGTGCCAGGTCGCGTGTCCGAGGAGCGGCCCGGTAACTAGGATGCCGACAAGAAAGGTGACTAGCCCGAGGCCACCCAAGAGCGCTATGAGTGCTGTCCACACAAACATGGCAGGAATATTGGCCAGTAGCGCACGAACGCTGACAATGGCGGCGGTGATGGCGTCATGTCCTCGATCCAGCATGAGCGGTATGGAAACGACACTGATCGCAAAAGCAATCAGCGCAAAAATGCCGCCGATAGCAAAATACGCCACCAGAAAGCCGATGTGATCGGTGGAGACGGCATAGCGCAAGAAGGTGGCCATGGTGGGTAGCTGCCCTGAATAGAACAAAGCAAAAACAACCAGCGAGGCGCGTGCCCAGACGAGAAAGATTACTAACAAAATGGCCGCGAAGATGGCCAGGTTAGAAGCGTTTCTTTTCCATGGGGTCATGGTTGCAACGAGATTGCAGGGCAATTGTTGCTCGCGACGCCGACTGATCTCGTAAAGTCCGATGGCGAGGAACGGGCCGCCAATCAAAAAGCCAGACGTCACTGCAGCGATGTATTCCGGTGCCCAACCGAGGGCGGCGATCATGAGACCCCCTCCAGCGACGAAACAAAAACCATAAAAAAGGCTTGCGCCAGGACAAGATTTTAAATCCGCCCACGCCAGCTTGAGCCAGTGAAATGGCCGCCCGATGGAGACCGTGCGAATGGTCGGAAAGGGCGGACGATCTGGGGTTGTTGTGTTGGCTTCTGTCATACGGTCCTCCTGTTATTGATTTAAATGTCATTGTATTTGCCGACAAAGTTCGCAACGTGTTTGATGATACCGATTTTTATTGATCGTGGATTTTCTTGCGTTGGCACAAGGCACGATCAGATGTTTCATGGTTTGCACTTTTGCTCAAGTGGGGAATCAGGCATTGCTGACAATTGAAAAATTTTAGACATGAACTTTCGCAACAGTCGATACGCTTGTGGCAAGATGTTTAGCAGATTGGTACTGCATTTTTTAATTTCACAACAACGATGATGATCTGAGGAGCATACGCATGTTTGACGTTTATTCTTGGCCAACCCCTAATGGGCACAAAGTGCACATCATGCTGGAAGAGTGTGGCTACAAAATCGGCAAAGACTGGCAGGTACATGCAATCAATATCGGTGCGGGGGATCAGTTCAAGCCTGAGTTTTTGAAGATTAGTCCTAACAATAAAATCCCTGCGCTGGTTGATTCGGATGGGCCGGATGGCAAGCCCATCGCCTTGTTTGAGTCGGGTGCCATCTTGTTGTATCTGGCCGCGAAGACGGACAAATTTTTGCCTAAAGCGGATCGCCAGAAATTTGAAGTCTTGCAGTGGCTCATGTTTCAAATGGGCGGCGTGGGGCCGATGCTGGGGCAAGCGCATCATTTCCGCATTTATGCGCCAGAGAAAATTGACTATGCCGTGAATCGCTACACCAACGAGGCCAGGCGGCTGTATGGGGTGATGAACCGGCAACTCTCGCAGCATCGGTACATTGCGGGTAACACATATTCGATTGCGGATATCGCGATTTTTCCCTGGCTGCGCAGCTGGCAAAACCAGGGCATTGATTGGGCGGATTATCCTGCACTCAAAGCGTGGTTCGACAAGATCGAACAACGGCCTGCGGTAAAGCGCGGCGTCGCGGTGCTGAGTGATTTACGCAAACCGCTGACGGACGATAAAGCACGTGATATTTTGTTTGGAAAAATCCAGTATCAAAAGCGCTAAGAACCAATGAACGCCGTGTTACCAGCGCCGACTTTTTTATATCAGGCTTTCTTGGCGCGAGGATGCGCCGCATCGTAGATTTTCGCCAGGTGCTGAAAGTCGAGATGAGTGTAAATCTGTGTGGCGGCGATGCTGGCGTGGCCGAGCATATCCTGCACGGCGCGCAAGTCGCCTGAGGATTGCAAAACATGCGAGGCAAACGAATGGCGCAACATGTGCGGGTGCACCTGCATGCCGAGTCCTTGCCGCTGCGCCCAGCGCTCCAGCCGTTTTTCGACCTGACGGGGTGATAACCGGGTGCCGCTTCTGCCGGTAAACAGCGCCGTTTGTTCAGCCGGTGCATAGTTTGGGCGTACAGCTACCCAGGCGAGCAGCGCTGTTTTGGCCTGGCTGCCGAGGGGGATGGTGCGGGTTTTTTGCCGCTTGCCGGTGACGGTGACTTCGCCTGTCGTCAGATCCAACCCGCCCGGCCAATCCAGGCTGACCAGCTCTGCCAGGCGCAGCCCGGAGGAATAAAAAAGCTCGAACATCGCCGCGTCGCGGACTTCCAGATCGTCACTGGGTTCGGCATCAAGCAGCGCGGCTATTTGGTCTGTGCCAAGCGCTTTAGGCAGGGTGCGCGGTCGTTTGGGCGCTTTGAGCGGCTCTGCCGGGTTGTGTGAAATCACACTGCGTCGGAGAAGCCACGTGTAAAAACTGCGCCATGCCGAGAGTGTGCGCGCAATGGAACGCGGGGCCAGATTCTGCGCGTGCAACTGCATCAGGCCGCGTCGCAATTGTGCGGTGGTGAGTTTGTCTGGCGGGCTGTTTGGGGTCACTTCAAGTGCTAGTTGGTGAAGGCGAAAAAGATCACGGCGATAGGCATCCAGTGTGTGTCGGCTGGCGCGCCGTTGAATGGCCAGCTCAGACAAAAACTGTTTAGCGATGGGATGCATTTCGCCCGCCATTATTTGTTGGCTACTCCGAAGCTGTGGCACCCAGGACGCGTTGTAGCGCAACTGAGACCATCTCGCCAATGCGCTCCAGATACAGCGTACCCAGCGTGGGATAAAAGCGATGCGCTTCTTCGCTGGCCATCACCAGCAGACCGAAACAGGCACCGTGCGCATCGCGCAAGGGCACTTGCGCCATGGATCGCAAATGCGCAGCGGCTTCGCCAAACCAGGTGACGGATTCCTGCTCTGAAGCAGGCCCGCAGAGTGGTCGTTTTAAGTCGGCAGCAAAGGCCTGGGTGGTTTCTGTCACGGCATCCGACAAGCTGCTCGCCACAGGCAGATTCCACAAGCGCAAGGCAACGTGAGGCACAGAGAAGGCGCCCCCCAAGTGAGAATAAATCGTGCGTACCAGCGTGGCTTCGTCCTGCGCGGCAATCAAGGCCACGGCGAGGTTATGCACCTTGTTGGAGATGGCATCGTTTTCGTTGCCAAAGGTGATGAGCTCGGCGAGCTTGGCTTCCAGCGTGCGCACTTTGTCGCGCAGCGTAAAGAGTTGTTTTTCGGTGATGGAAATGGCGCGCCCGGTATGCGGGTCGGGCAAGGTCATGAGTGCTAATACATCGGTATACGCGTCAAAAAATTCAGGATGGTCGTGCAAGTAGCGTGCAACTTTTTCAGCGTTGATTTCGGCATTCATTTATTTAGAGCCCTCAGGTAGGTCAATGTCACCAGTAAACACAGTGGTCGCCGGGCCGGTTAGCAAAACAGAATCGCTGCCATGCCAGGCGATGGATAGTTCGCCCCCCCGCGTGATGACGCGCACGGGGGAAGCCAGCAGTTGGCGGCGTATGCCCGCTACGACCGCAGCACAAGCGCCTGTGCCGCAGGCCAGGGTTTCGCCTGCGCCCCGCTCATGCACGCGCAAGCGCACGGTGTGTGCATCCAGTACCTGCATGAAGCCGACATTCACTCGCTTTGGAAAGCGCGGGTGGGATTCAATCAATGGCCCTAGTTCGGCTACCGGCGCAGTATCAACGTCAGCTACCACCTGTACCGCATGCGGGTTGCCCATCGAGACGACACTGATATCGACCGATGTGTCGCCTGCAACAAGCGTTTGCACGATGGCATCACTCTCACTAATAAATGGAATTTCTGCGGGCAAAAAACGCGGCTGACCCATATCGACGGTGACTTCCCCCGTGGCTTCGAGTTGCGGAGCAATAATGCCCGACAGGGTTTCAACGCGAATTTGCTGTTTGGCGGTTAAACCCTGTTCGTGCACAAAGCGCACAAAACAGCGCGCGCCGTTGCCGCATTGTTCCACCTCGCCACCATCCGCATTGAAAATGCGATAACGAAAATCGACATCGGGCCGGGTGGCTTTTTCAACCAGCAGAATTTGGTCGCAACCGATACCGAAATGGCGATCGGCGATGAATCGTATTTGCGATGAGGTCAACTCAAATGTCTGCCGGACCGCATCCAGCACGACAAAGTCGTTGCCCGCGCCCTGCATTT